>JBKHCQ010000279.1:0-5100 GCA_046541755.1 Anaerolineales bacterium
TACTCCACCCCTTCGCCGTTGTAGCCGCGACCGATGCCGCGATATTTGAAGCCGATCTCGCGTACTTCGTCGGGATCGTAGACGTTGCGGCCATCGACCAGGATGGGGCGGTTCATCAATCCCTTGAGGTGGGCCAAGTTGAGGTGCTGGAACTCGTTCCATTCCGTCACCAGCACGAGCGCATCGGCGCCGGTGGCGATGGCCTCCGAACTGTCCATCATCTCGACCTCCGGCAGCAGCGGGCGCGCGTTTTCCATCGCGACGGGATCGTAGGCCCGCACGTTGGCGCCCTCGCGCATAAATTGCCGCGCGATGTCAACCGACGGCGCGTCGCGCATATCGTCGGTGTTCGGCTTGAACGACAATCCCAACAGCCCGATGGTCTTGCCCTTCAGGCTCTCGCCCATCAGCTCCTTGACCTTGCGCACGGGCGCTTTCCGCTGGTCGTTGTTGATGTCGATCACGGCGCGGAGCAGGTGCGGGTGCCGCCCCTCGGTCTCTGCCATATAAGTGAGCGCCTTCACATCCTTGGGGAAGCAGGAGCCGCCCCAGC
Organism: Anaerolineales bacterium; assembly: GCA_046541755.1. GTDB lineage: Bacteria > Chloroflexota > Anaerolineae > B4-G1 > SLSP01 > JAAAOZ01. The sequence continues at coordinate 554 of JBKHCQ010000279.1, forward strand.
CGATGCCCGCGTTCAAGAAGTGCGGGCCGATCCGCCGATCTAAGCCCATCCCGTAGGCCACTTCCTTCACATCGGCGCCCAAGGCCTCGCAGACGTTGGACATTTCATTGATAAAGGAAATCTTCGCGGCCAAGAAGGCGTTGGAGGCGTATTTGATCATCTCCGCTGTGCGCAGATCGGTGATCATAATGGTGCTGCGCAGCGGCAGGTGAAGCTGCGCGACCTTCTCGGCGGCGTCCTTGTCCATCGATCCCAACACAGTGCGGTCGGGATTCATAAAGTCGCTGATGGCGCTGCCTTCGCGCAGGAACTCCGGGCAGGAGACGACGGCGAACTCCGGCGCGTCGGGGCGATGCTCGCGGATAATCTCGGCGACCCAGTCGCCGGTGCCCACCGGAACGGTCGATTTGTTGATGATGATCATCGGGTGATCCATCACCTCGGCGATACTCTCCGCCGCCATCCGCACGTAGCGCAGATCGGCCTGGCCATCGACATCGGAGGGCGTGCCCACCGCGATGAAGACGAACTCCGCATCCTTGAGCGCGTCCTCATACGAGGTCGTGAAGATGAGCCGTCCGGCGCGCATATTGCGCTCCACCAGATCCTCCAAGCCCAACTCGTAGATGGGCATAATGCCCTTTTTGAGGTTCTCGATGCGCTCTTCGTTGATATCTAAGCAGGTGACCTTGTTGCCCAGATCGGAGAAGCATGCGCCGCTCACCAATCCAACATATCCTACCCCGATAACCGTGATGTTTTTCATACACTTAGCTCCTTCATTTGTAGTATAATGTTATAGTTGTGTTAGCGATTTTACTAATTCTACTAATTCTACTAATTCTAGTCGAAGTGATGATACCACACTTATACGGTTTGCCAAAACTGGTTGCTGTAGAGAGTGCAAGGGGGAGTGGATAATGGATGAGACAATGAATACAATGAATACAGTGAATACAGTGAATAAAATGGGCGATATGATTCGTTGGACGAATCGGCGTTATCTGGACGCGGTCGCCGATCACGTGGTGCTCTTCGATGGCGCGACGGGCACTGAGTTGGCCAAGTACGAGCTTGGCCCGGCGGATTTCGGCGGCGAGCGCACCGAGGGCCTGATGGAGATGTTGCTCTTTCATCGCCCGGAGGTCGTGGCGCAGGTGCACGCGACCTACTTCGAGGCCGGCGCCGAGGTGGTGGAGACGAACACCTTCCGGGGCAATCGCGTGAGCCTGGCGGAGTTCGGCGTTGGGGATCGCGCGCTGGAGATCAACCGCCGGGCGGCGGAGATCGCCCGGCAGGCGGCGGATCGGGTCGCGGCGGAGAGCGGGCGCCCGCGCTTCGTCGCCGGCGCGATGGGGCCGACGGGCAAGCTGCTTTCGATGGAAGCAGGGGAAGAGGGCGTGACCTTCGACGAGATCGCGGCGGTCTACGCGGAGCAAGCGCACGGCCTGCTCGAGGGCGGCGTCGATCTGCTGCTGCTGGAGACCCAGCAGGATCTCCTGGAATTGAAGGCCGCGATCCAGGGCGTCTGGCGGACGTTCCACGCGCTAGGGCAGCGCGTGCCGATCCAGGCGCAGGTCACGTTGGACGTCCACGGTCGCATGCTCACCGGGCCGAGCGTCGAGGCGGCGCTGGCGACGTTGGCCGCGCTGCCGGTGGACGTGATCGGTCTGAACTGCTCCACGGGGCCGGAGGAGATGCGCGGCGCCGTCCGGCGCCTCCTGGCGCTGACGCGGCATCCGGTCTCGGTGTTGCCCAACGCGGGCATGCCGGAGAGCGTGAACGGGCGCGCGGTCTATCACATGGCGGCGGAGCCGTTCGCGGACGCGCTGGCGACCTTCGTCGAGTGGGGCGTGCGCATCGTGGGCGGATGCTGCGGCACCGGCCCGGAGCATATCCGGCAGATCGCCGCCGCCCTTACGGATGTCGATATCCCGCAACCCCGCCCCGCGCCCCCTGACTCCTGCTCCCTGCCCCTTGCCTCTTGCTCCGTGCCCTACGTCGCCAGCAACGTCGATGCGGTGGCGTTGCATCAAGAGCCGCGCCCGCTGTTGGTGGGCGAGCGCGTCAACACGCAGGGATCGCGCAAGGCGCGCCGGTTGGTGTTGGCGGAGGAGTACGACGCGCTGGCGTCGCTGGCCGAATCGCAGGTCGCGTCGGGCGCGCACGTGTTAGATGTCTGCGTGGCGCTCACCGAGCGCGCGGATGAGGCGGCGACGATGCAGCGCGTGGTGAAACTGCTGACGCTCAACTCCTCGGCGCCGTTGATGATCGACACGACTGATCTGGAGGTGATGCGCGCGGCCTTGGCGACCTATCCCGGACGCGCGATCATCAACTCGGTGCATCTGGAGGCCGGCGAGGGGCGGGCGCGGCGCATCCTGGCCCTGGCGCGCGACTTTGGCGCGGCGGTCGTCGCGCTGACCATCGATGAGCAGGGCATGGCGAAGACGGCGGAGCGCAAGATGGCAATCGCCGAGCGCTTGTATCACCTGTCCGTGGATGAGATGGGATTGCCCCCGCACGGTGTGATCTTCGACCCCCTGACCTTCACGCTGGCGACTGGAGACGCGGATTCGGCGGGGGCGGCCGTCGCGACGCTGACGGCGCTGGAGCAGATCAAGGCGCGCTATCCCCAGGCGTTGATCAACTTGGGCGTGAGCAACGTCTCCTACGGCCTCACGCCGCGCGCGCGCCACGTGCTCAACAGCGTCTTTCTCTATCGCGCCGTGGAGGCCGGCTTGGATATGGCCATCGTCAACCCGGCGCAGATCACGCCCTATCCAGAGATCGCGCCGGAGGCCCGCGCCTTAGCGGAAGATGTGATTTTCAACCGGTCGCCGTCGGCGCTGCACGACTACATCGCTTATTTTGCGGATCAGGAGGAAATGGATGACGCGGCGCTCGACGAAAGCGTCGCGCTCCCGCCCAACGAGCGTCTCTATCAAGCGATCCTCCATCGCCGCCGCGAGGGCGTTGAGGCATTGATCGAGGCAACCTTAGAAGAGGAAGCGATGGCGCCCCTCGCGGTGCTCAACGACGTGCTGTTGCCCGCGATGAAGAAAGTCGGCGAGCGTTTCGGCGCGGGAGAGCTGATCCTGCCCTTTGTGTTGCAATCCGCCGAGGTGATGAAGGCCGCCGTTGCGCAGCTTGAGCCGCACTTGGCGAGCGCCCAGGGGGCCAGCAAGGGGACGATTGTGCTGGCGACGGTCTTCGGCGATGTACACGACATCGGCAAGAACCTGGTGCGGACGATTTTGGAGAACAACGGCTACACGGTGCACGATCTGGGCAAGCAGGTGCCGATGACGGAGATCGTCGATGCGGCGGTGGCGCGGCGCGCCGACGCGATTGGCCTGAGCGCGCTCCTGGTGGCGACGAGCCGCCAGATGGCCCTGGTCGTCGAGGAGTTGCACCGCCGGGGCTTGCAGATCCCGGTGTTGGTGGGCGGCGCGGCGATCAACGCCGACTTCGCGCAGCGCATCGCGCAATGCGACTCCGGCGCGATCTATCGCGGTGGGGTTTTCTATTGCGAGGACGCCTTCGAGGCGCTCCAGGTCTTGGAGAACATCGTGCTCTTCACGCCGCCCCCGCCGCCAGAAGATCACGAGCATGAGCACGAACACGAGCATGTCGCCGCTGTCCCTAGCGCTGAATGCGCAACCTGTGGAACGGCGTGCGCGCTCTCAACGTTGCAATCTGGCCCGGATACGATCCCCGCGCCGCCGTTCTGGGGCTATCGCGCCGTGATGGACGTGCCGTGGGAAGAGTTGGCGGAGCTGTTGGATCACAAGCGGCTCTTCCGTGTGGGTTGGGGCGCGAAAAGCGCGACCGGCGAGCAGTGGGAGGCCGTGCGCGCTGACTTCGAGGCGCGGTTGGCGCGGATGTGGCCCGAAGCGCGGGACTATCTGGATCCCCGCGCGGTCTACGGCTACTTCCCGGCGCAATCCCAGGGTAACGACGTGCTGATCTACGATCCGCAGCGCCCGAAGGCGCGGCGCGAGATCGCGCGGCTGAACTTCCCCCGGCGGCAGCGCGGCGAGCGCTGGGTAAGCGTGGCGGACTATGTCGCGCCGACGACCGGCGACGCCATCGACGTCGTGGCGATGCAGGTCGTCACGGTCGGCGCGGGCGCGACGGAGCGCTTCGCCGCGTTGGATGCGGCGGGCGAGCACAGCGCGGCGTACTTCGTGCACGGGCTGGCGGCGGAGCTGGCCGAGACCACGGCGGAATGGATGCATCAGCGCATCCGCCAGGAGCTGGGATTGGCCGCGCGCCAGGGCCGGCGCTACTCGTGGGGCTATCCCGCCTGCCCGGATCTCCAGGCGCATCGCATCGTCTTTGATCTGCTGCCGGCGGAGCGCGCGCTGGGCATGCGGCTCTCATCCGCCGGGCAATTGATTCCGGAGCATAGCACGGCGGCGTTTGTTGTGCATAGTGGGCAGTGAACCTTGCGAAGGTTGACGAGAGCCAGGTAAGCTCAGGCGTCGATGCTGGGCAGTGGATGTTGGGCTTTGAGGGTTTTGCGGAACCTTCGCAAGGGTGGG
>JBKHCQ010000280.1:0-5077 GCA_046541755.1 Anaerolineales bacterium
GCCGTTTGGAACCTTCGCAAGGGTGAATTTACTTACAACCCTTGCGAAGGTTACGAAAGGCTCCTCGCGCCGAAAGCCGCTTAGCTGATCGGGAATACCACCGCGACAGAAGCCGTTTGGAACCTTCGCAAGGGTGACTTATTGTTACTTCATCTTGCTCTCCGTCGTCTCGTACTCGCTGGATTGCATCACCGCGCCCCCCGTCGCGACGAAGGACCAGGTGTGCGTTTCCCCGTTGGCCGTCACGCTGACGCTGTACGTCTCGCCCGCTGTCAAGGGCCGACGGGGCATCACCACGACGGCGTCGCGCGCGCCCAAGATGTTGCGTCCCAGTTCCTGCGTTGAGCCATCGGAATGGGTATAGCTTGTCTCATCGAAGACGCAGTGCGCCAGCGAGACCGTCCCGCGCTGTAAAGAAGTCGCCGTGACCTCCGGCGTGATGTTCCCCTGGCTTAATTGCAAAATCAGCGGCGGGCCGGTCGGGGCGACGTAGTCCGCGCAACTCGCCAGCGGATCGGGCGATTCGCCGCCCGTGTATGAAAGCAGCGGCATCCGCGCCCCATCCCCCGGCCACATAACGGGGTAGCGCACCTCATCGGGCAAATCGCCCAAGCCTCGAATGATGTCCAACGTGGCGCCCATCCTCCATGTGCCGATCTCCTCCCGATAACTGCCGAATCCCACGCTGCCCAAGCGGGGATCGAGGATGCCTATCGCGTGGAATGGCCCTTGCATCCACAGATCAATGGGGTATTCATCCGGCGTACTCATGTCGGAGCTGACCATCGTGTTGCCGTTCTGCCCGGCGGCCTCCCCTTCGGGTGTGTACCATGGATTGCCCAGCTTCTCCTCGTGCCCCAGATAGTCGTTCTTGACCATGTAGCGAGAGTGTAGCTCGCAGCCCTCGCTCCAATCTTCATTTTCCACCACGGGGGGCAGGTCGGCTAAGGCGCGATAGTAGTTGAGATAATCGAACCAGCCTTCCGGCGGCGCCGAGGCCGTGGTAAATGACCAGGCCGGCCCGGCTGTGCTCTTGCCGTGCTCATCTGTGGCGATCACATACCAGACATAGGTCGTCTCCGCCGCCAGCGCGCCGGGATCGCACATTGTCGCAGCGATGTCGTTGCAGATCACGGTCGTCGGCGTCCCGACCTCGGCGTCTAACAGCACCTTATAGGTGACGGCGTCGCCGTCGGGATCGCCGCCCGTCCAGTGCAGATCGACCGCCAGATCTTGGTCGACGGCCCCATCCGCCGGGGAGGGGTTGCGCGGCACGTAGGGCGCGGCGTTATCATCGTGGTTGCGCAGGAGCAGCGGGAGGTAGATGTCGAACAACTCCTGGTTGATGACGGTGTTCGACCAGCGGCAATCGGCCACTGTGCCGGTGATGGGGTAGATGCAGGCCCGATTGGTGATGATCTCTGGCACATAGATGGTGCCGGGCAAGCCGGCCCGCGCCACAAATTGGATCGTGACCTGCTCGGTGGGGGTGACCTCTAACGTGCCCGTCACTATATCGCCGAGCGTGCCATCTGGGAGCGCGCCGAACGCCGAGATCACGCCCGCGGGCCGGGTGATGAAGCGGGCGAAGGTCAAATCGGGCAGCGGATCGTAGAGCCGTGTGCGGGTGCCCTGCGCCGCCGCGATCACCAGCGTGTAGGTCACCTCAGCGCCATAGGTGAGCGCCCCCGCCGGCGCGCGCGATTTTTCAATCTGCGCGTCGTAGGGGCGATGCGACTGGATGCTCGCCACATTGGACCAGGTGCAATTCTCGACATCCCGCCCGTAGGGGTAGCCGCAGATTTGATTGACAATCTCAACGGTCGCGTCGGAGCGCCGGGGCGCTTTCACGCGCGCGGCAAAGGTGAGCGTGAGCGGCGAGGATGGCAGGTCGATGGTACCCGTGATGGCCTTATCGGTGACCTCCAGGCCCGGCGCGGGTGTTACTAGTCGGATCACCTCAATATCCTGGAGCGGATCGTAGACCCGCACGCGCGAGCCTGGCGCTGCCGAGAGGGTCGCGGTGTAGGTGATCACATCCCCATAACTGACCAGGCCCGTGGGCGTGACCTGCTTGGTCAAGTACAGGGTCGCGGGCGTGACGTCGACCGGCGTGTGCGCGGTGTTGTTCTCCTCGTTGGACTCTGCGATCTCGTCGTCGGGATCGACCACGACGTAGACATCAGATGGGCCGGTGATGACGGGAATCCAGGTGATGGCGACCGCGCGCGATTCGTCCGCGCCCAACGAGACCGTGGTTGCGCCCAGTAGCCGCGCATCCCCCGCCGGATCGCCCCGGTAGAAGTGGACGGCTGCATCTTGCACCGAGACGATCCCCGCGTTACGGATCGTCGCCGTGAGGCTCGCCGGCACGCTGGCGATGATTTCGCCCGTCGGCGTGGTTATTGCCGTCACGTACAGGTCGGGATCGGGGCCGTAGACGTTCGGCCCGGCGTAGGCGCCCGTGCTCGGCAGGCGCGCCGATCCATCCTCGAAACCGAAATCGAAGTAATAGGTGTGCGCGCCCACCGGCAGCGTGGTCGCGTAGCGATAGGTCCCGTGATCCGCCGCGCCGCTCGCCAGCGCCATCGCGCGCGCCGTTCCATCGATGACGACCTGAGCCGAAGTCGGCGCCAGCCCCTCCGCGTGGTAGTAGTTGACGGTGTAGGTGAAGGTCGTCGTCTCCTCGCCCACGTAGGGCGTGACGATGCCGGAGGGGAGGTGCGGCAGCGTCAGATCGGGCCGCCCGCTGAAGGTCTCGGTGTACTGCCCCTTCCAGTAGCTATTCCCGCCCTTTTGCACATCGTAGCTATGGCCGATGCCGGCCTCGTTGAACCCCTCACCCATCAGGTTGAGACGATGTCCCTCGCTGTTCATAAACGCCTGATGCGAGCTTTCCACCCATGCCGGGCCGGTCATCCCTTGGATGAGGTTCTCGGCCACGCCGCCGGGATAGCCGACGGCGCGGGCGCGCTCGGTGGGGCCGCGTCCCAGCAGCCCCACGTGCCCGAAGGCGAATCCCGCGTTGAGGATCGCCTGGCTGTGCGAGCGGGCGGCGTAGTTGAGCAGCGGATTATAGGCCAGTGGCGGCACGGGCGTCATCTCGCCGTACCCAAAGACGCCGGGATCGGCCCGCGCCTCGTTGATGAGCACCAGCAGATAGCGCTCGTCCTCATTGGGCGCGTGCTCGAAGGTGGCGTTGTAAGTGGGATCGCTGTACAGCGAGAGGCCGTCGGCGTTGTAGGCCTGCACGCGATACCAATAGGTCGCTTCTAACGCCGGCGGGGTGTCGGTGTAGACCAGTGTGTCGCTGGGGACGGTGGCGACGCGCGTGTAGGTCGTCGGCGTGAAGATGCTGGTCGCCCGCTCGATGTGGAAGCCCGCCGCCAGCGAGGTGGTGTTCTCCCACGCCAGGCGGATGCGGCCCTCGGGGAAGGCGCCCGCCATCAGGTTAGCCGGCGCTGTGGGACAGATACCCGCGCGTCCGGGCGCCACGGCGACCGCGCTCTCCCGGCCCTGCGCATCGTAGGCGCTGACGGCGATGTAGTGCGCGTCTGCCGCCGCGACGTCCACGATCTGATGCGCGAGCGCCGCGCCGACATCCACGCGCGTGGTCGTCTCACGCGAGCACGGGCCATAGTAGAGATGATACCCTACCGCGCCCGCGTCTGACCAGCGCACATCCCACGTGCGGGTGGCGGCCTGCGTCACCGTGACGTCCCCGGGCGGCGCGCCGACGGGCGTGAAGGCCAGCGCGCCCATATCGGTCCCCGGCGGCGTCCCCGCGGCGATCACGGGGGAGGTGGCCTGGAGCCGGTAGTCGCCGAGGGCCGCATCGCGGAAGAGCGGATCGAGCGAGAGGCTGCCCGGCCCCATCGCGCCGTTCACGTAATCTCTTCCATTGCCCCACACATCATTGTAGCGAATCGTCGCGCCGCCCGCGTTGTTCAGCCCCACGTCAGTCGTGTTGATGATGAGGTTGTTTTCGGCCAGGCTGCGCGCGTTGTTGAGGATCACGGCGCTGTTGGCGTTGCGCGCGAAGGTGTTGTTGCGCAGCGTGAACGTCACCCACTCGTTGCTGTTGACGCCGCTTTGATTGGCATCCACGATGCTCTGCGTCACCGTGATATGAATATCGCAGGTAGCGGCGTCGAAGCACCACGCCCACAACGCGGTCTCGTTGTCCGTCAGGCGCGCGTCGCGCACCGTCACCGCGCCGTTGCTGACCCAGATCCCGCCATCGAAGACCTCCTCGCCGCTGCCCCGGATGGTGACGTTCTCGATCAACGTATCGGCGCCGGCGGCGAGCACCGTGCCCGTGACGCCCGCGCCATCGATGATGGTCGTCTCCCAGCCCGCGCCGACCAACGAGACGCCCGCCCGGAGGCTCAGGCCGCTCTCGTTGTACGTCCCGGCCGCCACCTGAATCGTATCGCCCGATTGGGCCGCCGCCATCGCCTCTTCGAGGGTGGCATACTCGCCCGGCACATCGATCACCCGGTTGGGGGCGCGAGCCGCCGCGCCGTCGTCTATGGCCAACCAGCCCAGGGCGAACAGCCCCAGGCCCAAACATATCGTCACAAAATTCAACACTTTACGAGGTGTTCGGTGCATAGTCATCTCTTGGCTCCTTTCACTGCGTTGATTTTCTCCTTCTGTCTTCTGATTTCTGTCTCCTGACTTCTATTTTCGGGAAGCTGATAAGATCGTTCCAAGAAAATAAATCTCCCCTCCAACCAAAACATGATCAACGGCCCGACAACCAAACGTAACACCTGCTGCTGTTCCTTGGGTATTATGGGTGTTATGGGTGTTATGGGTGTTGATGGCTGTTGGTGATTGTAGCACCGAGCTGATATTTTCACAAAACTCAGCAACGTTAGAGGTTGAGGCCTCCTGTCGTGCCTGCTGCTGAGTTAACTGCTCTGGTTTGGTCAACTTCCCCGCTAGGGTTTGACGATAGTGCTCCAGAGTCTGACACCGAGACCGTAGGAGGATGTAGGAGGACGTAGGAGGATGTCCAAGACGCCCAGAAGCGTCAACCTATTTCTGAACTATCCCCACATTGGATACAGAA
>JBKHCQ010000281.1:0-5029 GCA_046541755.1 Anaerolineales bacterium
GCGCATAATCGTCACCTCCATCTCTATATTATCATAAATTGGGCGATACAAAAACTATTCCCTTCTCCGCTGAATGATGCGCTGGACGACGAGTTGGACCTCAGTCCCCAAGCCTCGCGGGGCTTCTGGTGTTTGACCAGGCGTTCGGATGGGTGTATCATTTTTTATAGGTTCCCCTTGCACAAGTTCTGGGAGAGATTGCCATCAGTGTGAACCTCGGTCGGAGGATGGGTCTTGCCCTCAAGAGAGCCTGCGAAACTATCGCAAGGGTCTGTGTCGATTTTGTATCTCAAAGCCATAGGAGGTAACCCATGGAGTATCGTTCGTTAGGACGCACAGGTGTACAGGTCAGTGAACTCTGTTTGGGATGTATGAACTTCGGCGAGCGCACCGAGCCGGAGGATTCGTACGCCATCATCGATCGCGCCATTGACGCCGGGATCAATTTCTTGGATACGGCCAACGTCTACAGTCGCGGGCGCAGCGAGGAGGTCGTCGGCGAGGCGCTGAAGCGCAACGGCAAGCGCGATCAGATCGTGCTGGCGACGAAGGTGCACGGTCGCATGGCGGATGACGACCCCAACGCTTGGGGCAACAGTCGCCGCCACATCATCGAGCAGTGCGAGGCCAGCCTGCGCCGCTTGCAGACCGATTACATCGACCTCTACCAGATCCATCGCCCGATGTCCAGCTTACCCATCGATGAGACCCTCCGCGCGTTGGATGATCTCATCCGCGCCGGGAAGGTGCGCTACATCGGCACCAGCACCTTCGCCGCGTGGCAGGTGATGGAATCGCTGTGGGTGGCCAAGGAGCTGGGCCTCAATCGCTTCATCTGCGAGCAGCCGCCCTACAATTTGTTGGATCGTCGCATCGAGCGGGAGCTGTTGCCGATGGCGCAGACCTACGGCATCGCCACCATCCCCTGGAGTCCGCTGGCGGGCGGGCTGCTCACCGGCAAATATCGCCGCGATGAGGAACCGCCGGAGGATGCGCGCTACGCCGATGTCGAAGGGAAGCCGTGGATGGAACGCCGCCTGACGCCCGGCGTCTTCGATGTGGTCGAGGCGTTGGATCCCCTCGCGGAGGAGAAAGGCTGCACGATGGCCCAGTTGGCCTTGGCGTGGGTGCTGCGTCAGCCCGGCGTGACCAGCCCCATCATCGGGCCGCGCACGATGGCCCAGTTGGAGGATAATTTAGGCGCGGTCGAGGTCGCCATCACCGACGAGGATCGCGAGACGTTGGACGCGGTCGCCGCGCCCGGCGGGATGTTGGCGCCGTTCTATGACGCGGACTTTGGCCCGCACGAGTATCGGTGGTAGACTCACCTTCCGGGAAGCTTATCTTGAGTTGTTCGTAGCTTCCCGGAAGGTTTGCGTAATAAAAAAGCAAAGGAGAGCCGTTGATGATCGAGAAGAAAGCTTTTGGTCGGACAGGACACATGAGCACCCGCACTATTTTCGGAGCCGTGGCGGTGGGCAGTGTGACGCAGGAGGAAGCGGACAAGACCCTGGAGGTGTTGTTGGAGTATGGCGTCAATCACATCGATGTCGCGCATTCCTATGGGAATGCGGAGTTGCGCATCGGCCCGTGGATGAAGGAGCACCGCGACGATTTCTTCCTGGCGACCAAGACGGAGCAGCGCACGCGCGATGGCGCTTGGCGCGAGTTGGAGCAGTCGCTGGAGCGGATGCGCGTCGATACTATCGATATGTGGCAGATGCACCTGCTCATCAAACCAGAGGAGTGGGAGACGGCGATGGGGCCGGGCGGCGCGCTGGAGGCCTTTATCGAGGCGCGGGAACAGGGCATCGCGCGCTATTTGGGCGTGACCGGCCACGAGGTCGTTGTCCCCAAGATGCACCTGCGCAGCTTGGAGCGCTTCGACTTCGACGCGGTGCTGTTGCCCTACAACTACCCGATGATGCAGAACTCCGACTATGCTTATGCGTTCAATTTGTTGGTCGGTATATGCGAAGAGCGCAACGTCGCCGTGCAGACGATCAAATCGCTGGCGCGCCGCCGCTGGGGTGAGCGCGAGCGAGAGTACGCGACGTGGTATCAGCCGTTGGAGGAGCAGGAGGCTATCGACAAGGCCGTCCATTGGGTGCTGGGCGATCCGCGTGTCTTTTTGAACACCACCGGGGATATTCACCTCCTGCCCAAGATCTTGGATGCGGCCACGCGCTTTGAATCGCGCCCCTCCGATGAGGAGATGGAAGCGCTCGTGGCGGAGAAGGACATGGCGCCGCTCTTTGTCTAGGGGTTGGCAACCTTCCCGGAAGCTCGCGATGGAATTTGAACTGGCTTCCGGGAAGGTGACTCATATCAACAACAAGGATCGCGGGCGTCCCCGCCCGCGTTTCCCGCCAACGGAGAGAGAGGAAACACATATAGTTGTTGATTTGTTGCTTTGGGTATTTGTTAATTTGCAGATTTACTATTTTCCAAGGAGATCACTATGGACTATCGTTATCTAGGCCGCACTGGATTGAAAGTCAGTGAACTGTGTTTGGGCGCGATGACCTTCGGGCGCGAGGCCACGGAGGAGGTCAGCCGCCAGTTGTTGGATCGCTTCGCGGAAGCGGGCGGCAACTTCATCGACACCGCCGATGTGTATGGGCGCGGCGCGTCGGAGGAGGTCGTCGGGCGCTGGCTGAAGGAGAAGCGCCGCGAGGACTTTGTCATCGCGACGAAGGTGCGCTTCCCGATGGGCGAGGGGCCGAACGACGTGGGCCTGAGCCGCAAGCACATCTTAGCCGGCGTGGAGGAGAGCCTCCGCCGTTTGCAGACCGACTACATCGATCTCTATCAGGTGCACGCCTGGGACCCCGGCGCGCCGCTCGAGGAGACGTTAGGCACGCTGGACGGATTAGTGCAGAGCGGCAAAGTTCGCTACATCGGCGTGAGCAACTTCACCGGCTGGCAACTGCAAAAGGCCATCGACATCAGCCTGCAACTGGGCTGGGAGCCGTTCGCGTCGCTGCAACCGCTCTACAACCTGCTGGATCGGTCGATTGAGTGGGAGCTGTTGCCCGTCTGCCAGAATGAGGGCCTGGGCGTCATCCCCTGGAGTCCGCTGCGCGGCGGGTGGCTCAGCGGGAAGTATCATCGCGGGATGGACGGCCCGCCGAGCGGCTCGCGGGTCGAGAAGGCGGAGGAGGAGGACTGGGGCGAGGCGTGGAGCAAGTATAACACCGAGCGCACGTGGCGCGTCATCGATGAGCTGTTCGCCGCGGCCGAGGAGGTCGAGAAGTCGCCCGCGCAGGTCGCGCTCAACTGGCTCCTGCAACGTCCCGGCGTGACAGCGCCCATCATCGGCGTCCGCAAGATGAAGCATCTAGAGGACAACTTAGGCGCCATCGGCTGGGCCTTGAGCGCCGAGCAGATGGAGCGCTTGAACGCCGTCAGCCAGCCGGACATGCCCTATCCCTATGACATGATGCCCGGCCTCGAGGGACAACGCGGCCGCACGTAGGATTTAGGATCACATCAACCAAGAAGCCCTGGATGCGATTTTCCAGGGCTTCTCTTTTCTATCTGCTCCATCTGCTGATTGTCTACAATCCCTTCTCATAGACGCGATAGGTGCGATAGTGCTCCGCGTTGAAGTTGGCGGCGGTCTGGCGCATGGGGCGATTGCTCTCCAGCACCCACGAGATCTCCATCGCCTCGTAGCCCTGACGTAGCCCGGCGCAGAGCGTCTCCCAGAAGAGCAGCGCGTCGACGCCGATGCCCCGGTATTCCTCGATCACGCCGCCGGCGAACCCCCGGATCGTCGTGATGCTCTTGCGGATCTTCCACCAGTAGACGAACTTGAGCTTGGACCACCATTCCGGCTCGCCGGGCCGGGGATAGGCGCGGAGCAGCAGTTGGTTGATGTCCGGCAGCGGCAGCATCGCGCCGATGGTCTCCCCATCTTTTTCCGCGAAGAAGACCACGTCGAAATCCACGAACGGCCTGAGCTGTTTGATCTCGTAATCCAACTCGGCGTCCGTGAGCGGGACAAATCCCCAATTTTTGGACCACGCGGCGTTGTAGACGCGCTTGAAGCGCTCGGCTTCCGCGTCGAAGTTGCGCGTATCGAAGGGCTGAATTTTGATGTTGTTTCGCTCTCGAATCCTCTCCACGACGCGCATCACCTTTGGGTTGACGCCGTCGCCGTCGAGCGTGTATTGGCTCAGATCAGCGCAGTAGGCGTAGAGGTCTTGAGCCTTGGCGTAGCCGTGATCCTCGATAAAATCGACGTAGTAGCGGGGATTGTAGGTCGTCAACAGAACGGGCGGCCCGTTCCAGCCATCGACGAGCAGACCGCACTCCTCGTTGGTCGAAAAGCTCATCGGCCCGCGAATGGCCGTCATCCCCTCGCTGCGCGCGAAATCCTCGGCGGCCGCCAACAGCGCATCCGACGCCTCGCGATCCTCCAGCACCTCAAAGAGGCCGAAGAAGCCGACCTTCTCATTCCAATACTTGTTGTGCCGCTCGTTGATCAGCCCCGCGATGCGCCCGACGATCCGCCCCCCGCGCCGGGCGACGAAGTAGCGCACCTTGGCGTGCTCGTGAAAGGGGTTGACGTCGGGATCGATAAAGTCCTCCCGCTCCGAAACCAACGACGGCACCCAATAGGGATCGTCTTTATAGACCTCCCACTGAAATTCGACAAATTCCCGCCGCTCCTCCGCCGTCTCGATGGGGGTGATGATGAGGTTGTCAGACATTGGCTCCTCCTTCAAAATTAGTCAGATAATCTGTAGTCAATTAATCTGGTAGTCTATCTACCGGACACTTTTTCTAAGACCACGCTTAATCAGCAGATAGAGCAGATAGAGCAGATGTAAGCAGGTTATATTTCAGTTCAGACCTAAAGTCTCACAAAGAGAACACAAAGAGAACACAAAGAGGTACAGAAGGAAGATATTTCTCTGCGGATCTTTGAGAAAAACCCCGGCAACTCTGTGTCAATTAGACTATCTGATCTATTCACCGGACACTTCTTAGCTCACGGATAAACACGGATTAACGCAGATAT
>JBKHCQ010000282.1:0-5028 GCA_046541755.1 Anaerolineales bacterium
GATGGGTTTTTCTGGAAACCCCGACAGGATTCTTCGGATGGAGACTACGAGCGAGTTTCATTACTAAAGCCATTATTCCAGAAAGATCAAGAGGTGCATTTGCCGGCTCTGCTTGCTCTCTCTCATGGTGAAGTTTCTGGGGGAGAGAAGAACTTATTGCTCTTTGATGCAGACGACGATAAGGAAGCGAGGGCCGACCCTAGCGAGGGGGACTGGGCGTTCGCCACCGCCTTCGGCTACGACCGCGCCGCCCTCGACCTTTGGGCACTCCAATCTCACCGCTTCGCCCTGATCGAGCAGGCCCTCGCGGCCTGCGCCGATCCCGCCCAACGACGCGCCGAGTTCGTGACGCACGCCGAGGACATTCTCCGGCGCGGCCTGGGCGATACCCAATGGCCCATCAACGAGATCGACCTGTGGGACTACGCCTCGGCCATCGCGGCGCTCTTCAAGAGCGGCGTGGCCCGCGCCGTCTTAGATGACGCCCTCCCCACCGTCGGCGAGATGCGCTGGCGATTCCTTTCCGTGCGCTTCGACGGCCTGGGGTATCTGGGCCAGGCGCACCACGTCACCGACCTGCTGGGGCGCCGAGCGAGCCTCGAGATCGCCTTGGATGCCGTGCAGGAACTGCTGGAGACGACCTACCCGCTGGGCAACGAGGTCTACCGCGATGAGAACGGCGCCGTCTTCATCGTGCCCGGCTGGGAGAAGGACGCCCACTCGGTGCTGACGTTGCAAGATGCCGACGGTGTCACCTTAGAGGAACACATCCAGGCGGCTTTCCGGGAGGCGACGGGATCAGCCGCCGAGACGTCAGCATCCCTGCCCGCGTTGGCGGGGGAACTGAAGCCGGTGATCCACGAAGGGGACAGCCTTCGCGGCAAGGTATTGCAATTAGGGGCGTATCTCGCCGACCTGGATCACACCCTCACCGCCGATCCGACCCGCGTGGCCGAATGGTGGCGCGACGCCCAGGCCAAGGGCCGGGAGATTTGCACCGTCTGCGGCGTGCGGCCCGTCGGCTACCGGCCCCCCGATGTGGACTTTCCCCGGTGGATCACAGCCAAGAAATCAAAAGAACGTCACCTCTGCTGCGTCTGCCTGCACCGACGCGGGCGGCGCGCGGAACACTGGCTGACAGACGCGCCCGACACCACCATCTGGACCGATGAGGTGGTGGACAAGAACAGCCGCTTCGCGCTGCTCGTGGGCAAGTTCGACCTCACCCGCTGGTTGGATGGCGCTTTGATCCCCACGATGCAGAAGCCGGCCTCCTTCGCGCGCGTGCAGCGCTGCTGGGAGACGACGGAGGCATTCTGGAACGATGTCGAAGCCGAGGCGATCCCGGGCAAACTCTGTCAACGCCACCGCCTGCGGATTATCCCCCGGAATGCGCGCGCTCTCGATCATAAGCTGGGCAAATATCACACCTACGAATTGGAGATCGAGGGACAAGGCATGGGCGTGGTCTGGGACCCGCTTGGTCAACAGTTTCTCACCACCGAAAACTTGGCCGATCTCGCGCGCCGTTGGGATATTCCCACACAGCAAGGTGATGCGCCGGTTCCCGCGTTGCAGCGCTGGCTGGCATCGCGCGGGGATCGCGTCTGGGCGCTCCACGAGCCGTCGGGCTACACAAGTTCGGGTAAACCGCAGACAGAAAAGCCCGTCGCGGTCGAATTTGAGGCCGCCATCGGCGACGAGACGCCCTACACCCCCTACATCCCGCTGCTCTCCGAGCCGAGCGTCTTTATGGCCCTGATCCCGGCGGCCCAGGCGATGGACATCGTCGCGGCCATCCGGCAGGCCTACGAGCGGGAGATGTCTAAGGTGCAGGATCGATTACCCCTGCATCTGGGCGTGGTCATCGCCCCGCGCCGGACGCCCCTGCGCGCCGTGCTGGACGCCGGGCGCGCGCTCTTAGAACGGCCCACCCGGTGGGAGGCGTGGAACGTGGCAGCGGAACCGCAACATCACGGGGCGCCCCCGGCCGATTCGCATCTCAAGGCGGACGCGCACTTTGCCCAATGGTGGGAGGCGCCGTTGAAACAGGAGGCCGGAGATGGACGAGAGCTGACCTTGCGCGTCGCGGATCGCATGGGCGATGGCGAGACCGAGGATGTCTGGCACGCTCACTTTTGCACGACTGATCCAGGAAGAGCAGACAAGGCCTTGGATCCCCAAGAAGATGTGACCCCCGTCTCAGACCTCACCGAGGGGACAACGGTTTACCTCAATCCCGCCACCTTCGACTTCGAATACTTGGACACCACCGCGCGACGCTTCACCATCGCCTATGATCAAGTCAGCGGGCGGCGCCTGGGCCGCGCCTCCCGACCCTATGTGCTCCATCATCTTGAGGATTTGCAGGAGATATGGCGGCTGCTCGATAATCATCTGAAATCCACCCAATTGATGTGGATTCACGGCCTCATCGAGGAAAAACGCCGCGATTGGCAGGAACCGCGCGGCCCTGGAGGCGAGTACACCTCCGCCTTCCGGCGCTTTGTGGAGGACACCCTCCGCACGGCGGAATGGAAGCAGGGCAGAGCGCCGGCCCCAGAAGCGTTCGGTAAGCTGAAGGCCGCGGCCATCGACGGCACGTTGGCGGACGTTGTTGACTTATATCACGAAGCTATGAAGTTCAATTTAAGCTCAAGCGAGAAGGAGGCATGACGTGAGCTATTGCAAACGCACCTATCTGTGGATGACGTTAGATCCGGTCCATATCGGCACGGGCGGCTATCGGTTGGGGCGGGTGGATCTCTCCATCGCCCGCGAGCCGGGCACCAACCTGCCCAAGATCCCCGGCACCTCGCTCTCCGGCGCGGCGCGCTCCTACGCGGCGATGAAACACGGGTCGCCCCGGTGCGCCGGGCAGGGCGATCACTGCACCGATCCGCACTGTCCCATCTGCTACACCTTTGGCAGCCTGGAGGTCAAGCAGGACGGCGAGCAGCGGGCCTACGCCGGCACGATCAACATCTTCGATGCGCACATGCTCCTCTTCCCCGTCTACTCGATGGCCGGCCCCGTCTGGGTGACATGCCCGGAGCGACTGGCGCTGGCGGATGTGCATGACTACGAAAAGCCGACCGGCGATCAGATCGCCGTCGGGGCGGGGATTCAGACGCCGCAGAACCAGCTTAACCTGGGCTGGCTGCTGCTGGAAGTCGAGCGGAACGACCTCGCCCTGCGCGGCGCTGTGTTGCAGGGCCAGGCGTGGCAGGCGATGCAAGATCGCGTGGTGCTCGTCTCCGATAAGCTCTTCGGCCAGATCGTCAACGCCAACTTGGAAGTGCGCACCTCCGTGAGCATCAACCCGGAGACCGGCGCCGCCGAGGAGGGCGCGCTCTTCACCTACGAGGCCATCCCCCGCAGCGCGTTTATGATCAGCGAGATTGTGGAGGATAGCTTCCGCAAAGACACCTTCCCTCAAAACGGACACGACTGGCAGCACCCCCGCGATGTGGCCGACGCCGGCCTCAAGATGGTCGAATGGTTGGGCGTCGGCGGGATGGGTACGCGCGGCTTCGGTCGGATGCGCGTGATCCATGCCGTGGATGCCGCCGATGACAGCGTAACCAAGGCTGAAGGAGGGCGCGATGCCTAGCACACCGCGAATGGACACCCGGCTCTTAGATCGCGTCGCCGCCGAGCGAGCGCAAGAGATGGTCGACGAGGCAATCAAGCCTAACAACATCAAGGCCAAGCAGGTCGATAACTTAGTCACCAAGGCATTGGGCGTCTTACAGGAAAACGGCGTCTACGCCTGCTTTCTCTTTCTCTTCTCGCGCACGCGCAAAGAAGATCAGGACATCGGCGAGGTGGTGCGGGAGAAGCTGCTGCATTTGGCCGCCGAGGATCTGCCCTTCGACTGGGGGCTGCCCCGCTCGATGGACGCGCGGACGGCCCTGCCCCACATCAGCGGCGCCATCTGCCGGGAGCTTGACCCCCTGCTGATGACCAAGCAGGTCTTCGAGCAGACCTTGATCTACGCCCGCTACACGGCCAAGGCGCGCGATAAAGAGGGGGATTGACCATGGCCTGGCGAGCCTACAAGATCGTACTGCGTTTGCGCTCCCCGCTGCACATCGGGCGCGGGAAGGTGGGCAATCTCCAGCGGACCCGGCCCTACGTCGCCGGGCGCAACCTCTGGGGCGCGCTCACCGCCCGCCTGACCCGCGATGCGGATGCGGACGGCAAACCCGATCCCAAAGAATATCAAAAGATGGGCAAGCGCGTTCACGAGGAACTGGCCTTCACCTACTTTTTCCCCACCACCGAGGCGTTAGATTACGCGCCGCTTTTCCCGCGCCTGACGGAGCAAGGCGCGTGGGGGTACGGCCAGAACGGCGACGGCGCGCCCCGCCTCGACGCGGCGACCTTCGGCTACCGCTTTCTCTCTACCTACGCGGGCACGGCGCTGAATTATGACGTCAGCAGCGTGGAGGAGGCCAGCCTGCACGAGGTGGAATGTCTCCTCCCTCATACGCGCGCGGCCCGCGACGCTGGCCTAGCAAGCGAGCCGGTTTACCTGACCGGCTATCTCTTCCAGCGGGAAGCATCGACGCTGGATTGGCGCAGCGCGCTGACGCGCTTGCAGATCGGCGGCGAGCGCGGCTACGGCTGGGGTCACGTGACCGTCGCGGCCATCACAGAGATCGAAGAAGTCGCGCCGCGCCCGGTCCCGCTCTTCGAGACCGGCCACACCGTCGATCTGGCGGGGGAGGCCGTCCGCGTTCGATTGCGGGCCGGCCGGCCGCTGTTGGCCCACGCCTTGGCCGCCGACTTCAGCGCCGAGCGCCGCGCCGTCCCGGCCCAGATTCGCGGGCCGGTGACGCCCCTGGTCGGGCGGGAGACCACGCCCGAAACCCGCTTTGGCGTGCACTTGAGCCAGGCGCGCGTCTGCTACGCGCCCGGCGCGCGCGCGCAAACTGCCGGCGAGGCGATCATCGGCCCCTACGGCGTCTGGGAGGGGGTCGGCGAGTAGCGAGGTGCAACGCACTTGAACTCTGTAATGAGCGC
>JBKHCQ010000283.1:0-5023 GCA_046541755.1 Anaerolineales bacterium
GTTGAATCTTAGCTGGTCGGCGATCCACCGGCCAGGATACCGTGAACTTTTCGGGCGATCTCGCCCTGGGGCTTTAGGCAAACGTCAAAGCCCGCTCGACTTCAATCGGGAAGCCTACCAGCACAAAATGACTGATGTGATAAAGGTAATCCTCACCGCTTTCGTCTGTGATCCGAATGAAGTCATCTTGCTCGGCTTGCTCATCGGGGATCACTTTGTATATCTTGCGTGGGATGAGGGATACCTCATAGTCTGAGTTGTCGATACATATCGCGAAACGTTTTTTAGCTGTGTTCATCTTTCTCTAATCCAGATAACGCTTGATTTTTATATTTTTGCGACCAATACCATGGGCTTCATACCAGTGCAGTTCAACCCACCGAATATTGCCATTAGGAAGTATAACATGGGTTGTGCCTTTCAGTTTGCGCCATCGGCCATGTCCATAGACCTTACATAAGTAAGGCGCAACATGGATGCTACTACCAACGGCAATGGTCTCAATGTTCTCTATCTGATCAATAATTTCAAGCTTTATGGACAATGGTTAAGTCGGTCCTGAAAATTGACTTAGGCCGGTGTCTTTTTGGGCGTTGTGTTGGTGATCAAGGCCCAAAGGCGTGTGACGGGCGAGGGGGTGGGGAGTTCTTGGAGATCCGGGTGATGTTGGATGAAGACGTCGGGGGGGCGCGCGAGGTCGGCGCTGATGTCTTTGGGTTTGGCGTTGTGGGCGTCGTTGAAAACCAACAGGAGCGAGCTTTGCTCCACCCCATAGTTGGGGAGGGAATTCAAGGCGATGTTGGCCAACTCGCGCGATTTCTGGTGGCTCGATGTGACGATGACCACCCAATCGCAGAGTGCGGGGACATGCCATTGCAGGGGCAGCGTCCCGCGCCCGAGATCTAACACAGTAGTATATTCCTCGGCCCGGAGGAGATCGATCATTCTTTCCAACGTTTCCACGCGAATCTCATCGGTGGCCACCAGTTCCCTGGCGGTGGGGATGAAGAAAAAATCGTGGACATGTTGGGTGCTGAAGTTATCGATAGTCGCCAGATCGACCTCGCCGGGCGCGCGGGAGAGCAATTTGATGATGTGGCGCTCGCCCGCCATCCCCGTCCAAAGGCCGACGCTGCCTACGGGGAGCGCGAGATCAAGGAGCATCGTCCGCCGGGTATTTTGACGGGCGGATTGATGGGCCAAGTTGAGCGCGATGGTGCTCACGCCAACGCCGCCGCAGAGGGAAAGCACGCCGATGGTTAAGCTCTCTTTAGCCGCCTCAGCTATCCGATCCACGGCCATCTCTTTGATGCGCTCCGTGCGGTTCAAGGCCGCTTTGATGCGGATTTGTAACTCCTTGTAACCCGTGCTGCCCTTGGTGAGGTAGTCGTCCCCGCCCATCATATAGGCCTTCACCCGATCATCGATGCTATCTAAGGCGGTCAGGAAGATAATGGGAATGACCTGGAAGGCCTTATCGGATCGCAACTCTTTGCAGACGGTGTAGCCGTCCATATCGGGCATCATCACATCTAAGAGGATGAGATCGGGCCGCCGCTCGCGGGCTAATCGAATGCCCTCCGTGCCGTTGGCGGCCTCGGTGACGTCGTAGCCCCAGCGGCCGAGCAGCAGCACGTACATCATTCGAGCTTCATCGTCGTCTTCGACAACTAAAATTCGCTTGGGTCTGTCGTTCATCAAAAAGTCTCCTAACAAGGGTGCGTTGACATCCAGGCTCTTCAGGAATCAGATTCCCGTAAGGGGATTCCAGAAATTAAAACCTTCCAAAAACACCGATGTTTAGAGACGCAAAATCTGGCGTCTCTATGGGGAGGTTTATTTTTCTGTAAATGCCTAAACAACAAGCGTTGCTGTGCTCAAGGGGGTGTGGTAGTGCTATGGTTTTGCCATGGGAATGGTAAAGCTGAAGGTGCTGCCTTTGCCGTGTTCGCTTTCAACCCACAACTCACCATCGTGCATCTCCACGATGCTCCGCGTGATGACCAGGCCCAAGCCTGTGCCCTTGACATTGCGCACCAGCGGATTATCCGAGCGGAAGTACTTGGTGAAGAGCCGATCTTGTTCCTCCTGCGTCATCCCGATGCCCGTGTCCTCCACGCTCCAGCGGACGTACGCCTCGCCGTTATCGGTCCAGCGCTCCACGTGCAGGGTGATCTCGCCGCCTTCGGGCGTGTATTTGTTGGCGTTGCTCACCAAATTGGTCAACACTTGGATGAGCCGCCCTTGATCGCCCCACACCAGGCCCAGATCCGGCTCCATATCCACCTTGAGTTCCTGATCCTTGGCTTCGATCTCCTTTTCGAAGGCGCGCACCGCCTCGATCACGATCTCCTCTGGCACGACTTGGTCCATCTCCAGCTTGAGCCGTCCCGATTCGATGCGCGAGACATCCAGCAGATCGCGCACGATGCGATCCATCCGCTCGACGTTGGAGCGGATCACATCCAAGAATTGCATTTGTTGCTCGTTGACCTCGCCGCCGATCCCTTTGAGCATCAGATCGATGTAGCCCTTCATAGAGGTCATCGGTTGTTTTAATTCGTGCGAGACGAACGAGACAAACTCGGTCTTGGCCTGATTCGCTAATTGCACTTGCTGGAAGAGGCGCGCGTTTTCGATGGCGATGGCCGCGTGATCGACCAGGCGCCCGACGGATTCCACGTGCTCCGGTGTGAAACTCTCGACCTCCGGGCTGGCTATCGCGATCAGGCCGGTGACGCGATTTTCGCGTTTGATGGGGAAGGTCAGCATAGAGCGCGTGTCGGGCAGAATGGAGGTGATGTCCGGCTCTTGGGTCACATCGTTGATGACATACGTCTCGCCGCTGCGCATCGTCCGGCCGATGATGCCCTTCCTGAGCGGCCAGAGTTCCTCCTCAGAGTGCCGTCGGAACAACTCTTCCGGGAATCCCTTGTGGGCCAGGAAGCGCAGGCCGCGCGCGCCATCCTCTTCCTCTTGCAGCGCCGCGATCAGCCCGGTGGCGGCGTCGGTGATGCGCAAGGCCCATTCTAAGGTTTGTTGCATCACCTCGTGGTAATCCAAGGTGGCGTTGAGTTGGCGGTCGATGAGCTGCAACATCGTCAGTTCCTCGATGCGCTCTTGCAAGGCCTGATCCGTCATCGTGAAGAGATTGGCGTTCTCAATTGCAATCGCGGCCTGCGCGCCGAACGCGAGCAGTAGCTCCTCGTCCTCTGTCTCGTACGGCGCATCATTTTTGTGATTGATGACCTCCAGCACGCCGATGGTCCGGCCGCGCGCATTGAGAGGCGCGGCGATGATGGAGCGCGTGACGAACTCCGAGCTGTCGTCGAAGTTGCCGTACCAGCGTTGATCCTGCCGCGTGTCGTTGACGATGATCGGTTTGTTGTTGGCGAAGGTCGCTCCGGCGATGCCCTTGCCGGAGGGCACCTTCAGCCCCACCAACTCATTGCCCGCCGGCCCGCTGGAGATGCGGAAGATCAAATCACCGCTGTCCTCGTCCAACAGCAGCAGCGAGCCGGCCTCCGAATCTAACAGCGCCGCCGCTTTGCGCACCACAAGATCCAACACCTCGTTCAAGTCCAGGCTGGAGGCCAGCAGGTTGCCGATCTCGTTCAGCATGCTGAGTTGCCGCGCGCGCGATTCCAGGCGCTCGTACAGATTGCGGCGCTCGATGATCGAGGCGGTATAGGCGGCGACGGTCACGAAGAAGTTCTCGTCCTCCGTCGAGAAGGTCACATCGATGTCATACGAGGAGGTGACCATCACGCCGACATTTTTATCGCCCGCGGTGAGCGGCGCGCCCATCCACGCGCGCCCCGGTCGCGGCCCCGCAGGTTTGATATTGCGCTTTTGGCACTCCGCCAAATAGTCGTCGGTCCGAATTGTCATCCCGTTGCGGATGATCAATCCGGTCAATCCTTGATCGAGCGCCCATTCATATTCCGGGGTGAGGCGTTCATCGTCTTCCACAAAGAAGGTGAAGGCGAGCATGTTCTTCTCCGGCTGCGTGAGGGCGATGTAGAAGTTCGGCAGCGGCATCACGCGATTAAGCTGGGTGTAAATCAGCTCCATGATGTCATCCGAGGGCATGCTGAAATTGACCGCCTGCGCGATCCAGTAGAGGGCATCCAACTCTTTGGCGCGCTTCTGCTGGCTTTCGACTATCCTGGCTCGCTCCAGCCCGGCCGGCAGCGGCCCGGCCAGGCGATGTAGCGTGACCCTCTGGAGCGAGGATAATGCCTCCGCGCCCTCCGGCTGGCCAATGCCAATCCAGCCCTGTCTGCCCAAGGGGATGAGTGCGTGAATGCCACGGGCGATCATCTCGTTCTGTGTCTCGAAGGTATCTGGATGTAGACCAGAAGCCGGCAGGATAATCGGTTCGCGCTCCGGCTGATTTTGCAGCCATTTGATCATCGCCAGGCGCGCGGGGAGGGTGATCTCAGCCTGGGGGATGTTGTAGGCGTTGGTTTTATCATCGTATAAGGCCACTTCCATATAATCGGGATGGATCAGGTTTTCCACTTCTGTATGGAAGGCGTCGAGGATCTCCTGGCGCGTGTGGCTGACGGCGGCCACGTGCTCGATGTGATCCACCGCCGAGGGCGTCTTTTGGACCAGGGGATGCGTTTTGATGAGGGCGTCTTGACGCTGCTGATACCACCATAATCCGCCCGCGCCCAGTGCGCTGATGAGGAGCGTGGCGAGGCCGATGAGCAGGAATCTGTTGCCGGAAAGCTGGCCCTCAAAGAGGAAAATTAGCAGGGTCAGCAGGAGAAAGACGCTCATGCCAAGCGCCGCGGTGATGATGTGGCCCCATTTGCGGCGTTCGGCTTGCGTTTGGGCCTGGACAGCTTCCCATATCGAGGTTGAGGATTGTGGACTCATAGTTGCTCCATCATTGGGTCAACGTTTGGCGTAACTGTTTAGGCCGTTCCAAGAAAATAAACCTTCCCAAAACGAGCAGTTTTTTGAGGAAAAAGCATCCGGTTTGGGAGGTTTTAATTCTGGAACTACCTTAGTC
>JBKHCQ010000284.1:0-5019 GCA_046541755.1 Anaerolineales bacterium
ATGAATCTACTACGCACCACTTTAGATAACGGCCTCAAAATCCTCATTCGAGAGAGTCACACCGCGCCGGTGGTGAGTTTTTGGGCCTGGTATCGCGTGGGCAGCCGCAACGAGCGCGAGGGCATCACGGGGATCTCCCACTGGGTCGAGCACATGCTCTTCAAGGGCACGGAGCGCTGGCCCGGCGGCAGCACCGATCAGGCCATCGCCCGCGAGGGCGGCGTCTTCAACGGGATGACCTGGTACGACTTCACCACCTACTACGAGACGCTGCCGGCGCACAAATTCTCGCTGGCCTTGGATATCGAGTCGGATCGGATGAGCAACGTGATGATCACCGAGGACGAGGTCGAATCCGAGCGGACGGTAATCATCAGCGAGCGCCAGGGCCGGGAAAACTCCCCGCGCTTCCAACTGACCGAGGCGGTGGACGCCGCCGCGTTTCAGGAGCATCCCTACGGCCACGAGACGCTGGGCCATCTCCGCGATCTCCAAGCAATGACGCGCGATGACCTCTACACCTACTACCGCACCTACTATCGGCCCAACAACGCACTCTTGGCCATCGCCGGGGATTTCAACGCTGGCGAGATCGAGCGTGTGATCGAGCGCTACTTCGCCGACATTCCCAGGGGAGATGCGATCCCGCCGGTGACGGCCACCGAGCCGCCGCAAGAGGAAGAACGGCGCGTCACCATCAAGGGACAAGGCGGCACGCACTATCTCCAGGTCGTCTTCCACGCCCCGGCCGCGCGCGAGAAGGACTACTTCGCCCTGACTGTGCTGAACGCCGTGCTCAGCGGCGGCTCTTCTTTCTTGATGGGCGGCGGCGCCCTGACCAACTACACCAGTCGGCTCTACCGCGCGCTTGTGGATCGCGAGCTGGCCATCGACATCTATGGCAGCCTTGTGCCCACCATCGATCCGGGCCTCTATCGCCTACAAGCGACCATCTGGCCGGAGCGCGACATCGCGGAGGTGGAAGCCGCGCTCACCACGGAGATCGAGCGCCTGCAACAGGATCTGGTCGCCGAGCAGGAGTTGGAGAAGGCCCGCAGCCAAGCCCGCGCGCTCTTCGCCTATTCCAGCGAGAGCATCACCAATCAAGCTTTCTGGCTGGGATTCAGCGAGATTTTCGCGGATTACGGCTGGTTTATGCGCTATCTGAATCGCCTGGAGGCCGTGACCGCCGAGGATCTGCGGCGCGTGGCGCAGACTTATCTGGCGCCCCACAATCGCACCGTCGGATGGTATATCTCAGCGGATTAAGCAAATCAGCGGATTAAGCAGGTCAGCAGATTAAGCAGATGTAAGCAGATTGATAACCTTCCCGGAAGCTGAAATTCACTACGCTGGGCAAAATTGCATCCGAATGAGCAAGTTTCGACCCGTTCAAGCGGTTTTTATAGCTTCCGGGAAGATTGCTCACTTTGAGCCGGAGGATATTCAAGCCGCGCTCAGCTACTCAGCAGATTAAGCAGATGTAAGCAGATGGCGAACGAAAACACCCGCTTAGCAGACAGACCAGACAGACCAGACAGACTTGGAGGTACGTGACAACCTATGGACAACCAACAATATCAACGCCAGCGCCGATCCGCGCACGCTTTGCCCGGCCCCGACGATACCCTGCGCGAGACGCTGCCTAACGGCATCACCGTCCTGGCGCGCGAGAACTTCGCCAGCCCGGCGGTGGTGGTCAGCGGCTATGTCGAGGCCGGCGCGGAGGACGAACCCGCCGAGCTGCACGGGCTGACGAGTTTCACCTTGGATATGATGGAGCGCGGCACACAACACCGCTCCTTCGAGGAGCTGTACGAAGCGGTCGAGGCCATCGGCGCCAGCTTTGGCCTCAGCGCGGGCACGCACATCAGCTCCTTCAGCGCCAAGGGCTTGGCCTCCTCGCTGCCCCTGCTGATGGACATCATCAGCGATCTGCTGCGCCGCCCCGCTTTCCCGGAAAAACACGTCGAGAAGGTGCGCGCCGAAATCCTGACCGACATCCAGGAGCGACACGATAGCACCCGCCGAATGGCCGCGCGTGCCTTCCACGAACTGGCCTATCCCGCCAATCACCCCTATCACCACAGCCTCACCGGCTACACCGACACCATCGCGCGCATCCAGCGCGGGGATCTGGTCGATTTTCATCGCCGCCACTTCGCCCCCAACGGCCTGACATTGGTCATCGTCGGCGCGGTGAAGACCAAGGATGCGTTAGACATCGTGCGCGAGACCTTTGGCGATTGGGAGCGCACCCGCCCGGCGCGCGCGCCTCTACCCGACGCGCCCACGCTCACCGAGCGGCGCGAAAGGCAGGTGCTCATCCCGGATAAGATGCAGAGCAATCTTGTGCTGGGCTGGCCCGGCCCCTCCCGCCTCCATCCCGACTTCATCGCGTGCGGGGTAACCAACACCATCTTGGGCATTTTTGGGATGTATGGCCGTTTGGGCAAGAAAGTGCGCGAGGAGAATGGACTGGCCTACTACGCCTACAGCCGCATCGATGGCGGGAAAGGCCCCGGCCCATGGCGCGTGATTGCCGGCGTCAATCCGATGAATTTAGAGCGCGCCATCACGCTGATCCAGGAGGAGTTACGTCGCATCCGCGCGGAGCGCGTCCCCGAAGAGGAACTGGAGGACAGCAAATCGTTCCTCACCGGCAGCCTGCCGCTCCAACTGGAGACCAACGAGGGCGTCGCGCAATCGCTGATCAACATCGAGCGCTATCAACTGGGCTTAGATTACCTCCAGCGCTATCGCGACATCATTATGGCCATCACCGCCGAGGATGTCCAGGCCGCCGCGCAACAATGGCTAGATCCGGAGAACTTCGCGCTGGCCATCGCCCGGCCGCCGCAGCCGGAGTCGCCAGCATCATAAAGCCATAAAGCGATGTTAGCCACCGGCGTCGATCTCATCCAGGTCTCGCGCATCGCGCGCACGTTGGAGCGCTTCGGGCCGCGCTTCTTGGAGCGCGTCTTCACGCCCGCCGAGGTGCAGTACAGCCGCGAGCGCCCCGCCGAGTTAGCCGCCCGCTTCGCCGGCAAGGAGGCCACGGCCAAGGCCTTAGGCGCGGGGATGCGGATGCTCTCCCCGTTGGGCGTCGGTTGGCAGGAGATCGAGGTGCTGAACGAGCGCAGCGGCAAACCCTACGTGATCCTCCACGATCACGCCGAGGAACTAGCCCAGCGCCAAGGCCTAACCGAATGGGCCATCAGCCTGAGCCACGATGGGGGTTTCGCCATCGCGTTTGTCGTCGCGATGTCATCAGCAGATTAAGCAGATTAAGCAGATGGAGCAAATCAGTAATCCGATAGATCAAGGGAGCGCCGCTGTGAAACCCGAAAAACGCCACTCCGCTCAAGCCTAAAAGGCTCCGCTTCGAAGCTTACTACAAACGAGTTGAAATAATCTGCTTACATCTGCTCCATCTGCTGATTAAGTTCAGTCTTGGAAAAGAGTCTGGTAGCCAGAAAGGAGAACTGATTTTATGCGAGCTGTCGTGCAACGAGTGACCCACGCATCCGTCGCCGTCGAGGGCGAGACCGTCGGGGAGATTGATGAGGGACTGCTGGTGCTGCTGGGCGTCGGCGAGGGCGATACGGAAGAAGAGGCGCGCTGGCTGGCCCACAAGACCGCCAATCTCCGCATCTTCCCCGATGATGAGGGCAAGATGAATCTCTCGGTCAAGGATATGGAAGGCCGTGTACTAGTCGTCTCGCAATTCACCCTCTACGGAGATCCCCGACGCGGCTTCCGGCCCTCGTTCGCGCGCGCCGCGCCGCCGGAGATCGCCGAACCGCTGGTCGAATATTTTATCGACGTGATCCAAAAGGAGAACATCTCCGTCGCAGCGGGCATCTTCCAGGCCTATATGACCGTCGAACTGGTCAACGATGGCCCGGTGACGATCCTTCTGGAAAAGGAGGCCTCGGCATAATGTTACCTTCAGAAGAAACCGCAACGACAGAACAGGCCCAAGCCGAGCAAAAGCGAAACACCGCGCTCTGGTACTGGTTTCTCTTTGAGAGCAACCTCGCGACGCAACGGGCCAAGACGCTCCTGGCCGGTTGGCAGAAGCGCGATTTATCGTTAGAGGATGTGATAGCGCGCCTGCCGCAAGAGGCCCAATCGCTGGGCTTGACGCCCCAGGAGGCGCGGCAACTGCGCCCGCCGGCCTCTATCTCCTCAATCGCGCCGGACGCCGTAGGTTGGGATGAACCGCTCTATCCCGGCGGGCTGCGCGATCTGCCGCTCAGCCATCGCCCCGCGCTGCTCTTCTATCGCGGCGCGCGCGCGCCGCTCCAGCGCCCGATCCTCTATCTGCCGCCCGCGCCCTTAGACACGGCTGATGAGGGGACGCGCGAACTGCTCCAAGAGACGCTCGGCATCGTGCTGGGCGAGGAATATCTCCCCGCCGCCTTCCACGGCAGCGAGCAGGCGACGCTTTTGTTGGACGCGATGCACACCATCGCCGGCGAGGTTCTGTTCTTCACCTACGCGGGTCTGGAGAACATCGATCTTTCAAAACAGGAGCGCGCCTATTTGGCGGATGAGCGGCTCATCTTGGCCACGCCGCTGCCGCCTCAGACGCCGGCCAATCCCGCCTGGGAATCGATCCTCCGCCAGACCGCGGAGGCGGCGGCCGCGCGATGCTTGGGTCACGATCTGGCCAGCATCCAGCAGAATGAGAAGCTCCGCCGCCCCACGCTGCTCATCCGTAACGAGGCGCCGGAAGGCGACCTCCCCGCTCACATCCACGTCGCCGCCACGCCCACGGATGTGTTGCTCTGGCTGGCGGGCGCTTCGGAGACGCCGGAACCCGCGTCCGCAGGCGCCGACGATCTACTCGCGTCCCCTTCGGAGCCGCCGCCCACGCCCGAAGAGACGCTGCGCATCTTAGAGGCTGGCGGCGACGTACCCGACGCGATCAAAAAACGGCTGCTGGGTAAATGATCAACGACTCCACTGAAAAAACGCCATAAAAATCGGAAGTTTATATGGAGACCTACTAGA
>JBKHCQ010000285.1:0-4967 GCA_046541755.1 Anaerolineales bacterium
TGAGGCGTTGCTTTTCCTTCGGTTTAAGTGCGTTGCACCTTGGTCTACTCATAGAGCTAAACAGATACCGCTACGGTTCTATGGGTTGTTTTGCTGCCTTGTTGAGTTGCTGCTTGGTCGCTCGGCTAGGTTGTCGCTCTGTTCCACGGCGAGCAGGAGCACCACGTAGGCGTGATCCTCCTCGTGCAGGGTCAATGCGTCGAGTATTTTCGCGTCGGTGAGGTTGGCGAAGGCCTGATCGAACGGGGTGGTTTCGGGGAAGTACTGTTGCAACACCGCGATTATCTCCTCCTGATCCGCGCCCGGCGATGCTTCGAAGCCCTGGGCCTGTAGCATGTCCAAGATTATCTCCCCAGAGAGATGCGCCGGCGACGCCGTCTCGCTCTCAGCGTCTATCTGGGAGCGCTGCAATAACGCTCCCACCGTACTGAGCAGGGTGCTGGTCTCCACCGGCTTGGTCAGATATTCCTCGGCGCCCAGGGCTAGGCCCCGCTCGCGATCCTCGATGATGGAGAGGATGAGGATGGGAATGTCGGCTGTGACCGGATCGACCTTGAGGATGCGGGTGACATCGAAGCCGGAGATATCCGGCAGCATAATATCTAAGATGATAATATCGGGGCCGGGCTTGTGGTGTCGGGCCAGCGCCAGCGCCTCTTTTCCATTGGCGGCGACCAGGACGCGATAGCCTTCCGCCTCCAGCTCCTGCACCAGCAGGGAGCGGATGTGCGGCTCGTCATCCACGATGAGCACCGTGGGGGCGGATTCATCGCTGGCGCGCGGGGCGCTCTGCACCGCCAGATCGCCAATCGCCAGCGGCTGAATCTCCGCATTCTCCACCATCGGCGTGATGGGGCGCAGGGGCAGGGTGAAGTGGAAGGTCGCGCCCGCGCGCCACTCCGATTCCGCCCAAATGATGCCGCCATAGTGCGTGACGATCTCGCGGCTGATCGCCAGCCCCAGGCCGGTGCCCTTGGGCTTGTCGGTCAAGGTGTCCGTCGCCATCTGCTGGAAGCGACTGAAGAGCTTGAGAAACGCATCTTGAGGAATGCCCACGCCGGTATCCGCCACGGAAACCAGCACCCCACCTTCAGCCTCCGGCGGCGCCTGCCACCCGTGAACCATCTCATCGGGAGCGAGCAACCGGGCGGTGATTTGGATGCGCCCCTCGTCGGTAAACTTCAGCGCGTTGGAGACCAGGTTGCTGAGCACCTGCTGGATGCGGCTCGGATCGGCCACCACCTGGGGCAAGCCGCGCTCGATGTCGGTCGCTATATCCAGACCCTTGTCGGAGGCCTTGGGCTGCGCCCGCGCGACGACGCGGTCGATGATCGCGCCCAGATTGAAGAGGCGATCCTGCCATTCGATTTTGCCGCTTTCCAGCTTGGAGATATCCAGCACGTCGTTGATCAAGCGTGTCAGGCGCTCGGCCTCAACGACGATGATGTCTAAATTATCGCGGATGCGCTGCATCGCCTGTTCGGTGCGCTTTTCTCGCGTATCGATCTGGGGCACGATGTAGCGCTCGAAGGTGCGGTCGATAAGCTTGGCGAAGCCCAGCACGGAGGTCAAGGGCGTGCGCAACTCGTGCGAGACGGTGGAGATGAACTCCGTCTTCATCCGATCCACGGCTTTCTCGTGGGTGATGTCGCGCACCACGGTGACGACGTTTCTGACCTTCGCCGGCTGCGCTGGGGCCGTGTCCTCATTCTTATCCTGATCCTTATTTGCAGAATTTGTGGATAAAGAATCTTCTTGAATAGCAACGGCGATGGCTTGGAAGATGTGATCCCCTGCGGCAGAAAACTCCGAGGTGAAGGTCGCGGTGGGATCTTCCAGCACGCGCTGGATCAGGCGATAGAGAGGCTCCACATCTAACGCCTCTTTTAGGCGCGAACCGTGCGAGGCATGGATCTCCACGCCGAACATTCGACCAAAGGCGGGATTGGCGTGGAGCACGCGGCACTCGGCGTCGGTCACCACCAGCCCATCGGTGATGTTGCGCAGGATGGCATCTAAGCGGCGTTTCTCCTCGGCCAGATCATCGGCCATGTGGGCCAGCTCGACCGTCTGTTGGCGCTGGCGTTGGAAGAGGCGCGCGTTCTCCAATGCCACGGTGATCTGGTGCGCCAGCGCGGTCATCAGCTTGACGTCGTTCTCATTGAAGGCGTCGGCCCTTTTGCTCTCCAGATTGAAGACGCCGATCACGCGCTTGCCTGTCATCAGCGGCACGGCCAATTCCGAGCGGATGTCCGGCGCGATGGGCACGTAGCGCGGCTCCTCGCGCACGTCGGGGATCACCAAGGGGCGTTTGTGCTCGAAGACCCAGGGAACGACGCCCGCGCCGCCCACGGCCATACAGTCGAAATTCGCTATTTCCACGTCCATCCCCTGCTGGGCGACGAAGTTCAAGTTGCCGGTGGTCTTGTCCAAGAGATGGACGGTCACGACCTCGTAAGCGAAGGCGTCTTGCACCAACCGCACAATCTCCGCGAGGAGCTTGTCCACATCCAACACGGCGCTGATGCGCTGCGAGACCTCGTGCAGGAGCGAGAGTTGCTTGGCCCGCTCTTTGGTCGTGCGGTAGAGGCGCACGTTCCGCACCGCGACGGCGATTTGATCGGCAAACGCTTGGGCCAGTTCCCCGTAGCGCTCATTGTAGAAGCCGGTGTGGGTGCTATCGATGGTCACCAAGCCCAAACTCAGGCCCCGCACCACCAGCGGCGCACCGATCCAGGAGCGAATGGCGTTGAGCGCCTCGATCTGCTCCTGGTCTTGGCCCCACGCCGGCTCTTGGCGCACATCGGGCACGACTTTGACGCGCTGGTCGCGCATCACCTGGTAGCCGATGTCGCGCTCATCCTCGGGATGGAAGGTGCTGCCGATCACTTCGTCTGGGTTATCGAAGCCCTGCGCGGCGGAGACGACCAAATCCTGCTGCAAAAGCTCGGATTGATCGGCGACGGGCGGGCCATCAATCAGCAGAATCGAGGCGGAATCGTAGGGGATGACGCGCGTCAACTGCTCCAGCGCCGCATTCAGCAGCGGGTTCAGATCGAGCGTGGAGTTGATGACCTTGGCTAACTCGACTAAGGTCGATGCGGTCTCCCGTTGACGCTTGACCTCCTGATAGAGATGCGCGTTGTGCAGCGCGACGGCGGCTTGGTCGGCCACCGCGGTGATGATGCGCCGGTCGCGCTCGCCGAAGGCATCCGCCCGCAGGCAACCGACGTTGAAGACGCCCAGAATTTTCCCACCGACGCGCATCGGCACCGCCAACTCCGCTTGAATGTTGGTTCCCTTGGGAAAATAGGAGAGCTTGGCGCGTTCCTCTCCCGCGACGTACTGCGTCTCGCCCGTCCTCGCCGCCTCACTTGCCAAGCTCCGGCGACTGAGAGGCCAGCGCTTGCCCTTCGCGTAGGCGAGGTGGGGCGGGGCGGCGGCGCAATGAATCTCGCGGGCGTCTTGGTTGACCATAAAGACCAGGATGTTCTCGTACCCGAAGCCCTCTTCCGCGCTGGCTAAGATGCGGTCGAGCAGTTGGTCAGCATCCAGCAGAAAGCCGATATCGTGCGAGATGTTTAACAGCGCCCGCAGTTCGGCCTTCTCCTGCGCCAATTGCCGCTGCTGCTCCTGGAACTTATCCAGCACAGCGTTGAACGCCACGACCAAATCGCCCACCTCATCCAAGGAGAGCACTTCCAGCGGCTTGAAGTCCACACCCTCGCGCTCATACACCAGCGCCCGCATCCCTGCGATGATGTAGTTGATCTCCCGCGTGATCTCTTTCGAGATGTAATGGTTGGTCACAAAGACCAGGGTGAACATCCCCACGACGAATGCGCCTAAAATCCACAGGGAACTTCGCAGGAAGGGAATATCCTTTGCTTGGATGTCGTAGTAGATGCCGAGCCGCCATCCCGGCTCTGCTGCGGATAGATCGAAGAAGAGCACTTCGCCGTCCCAGATTATGGCGCGCTCATCGGCGAGGTTGGTGGACGCGAGCGCCAGCAGCGAGGGCGTCATCGCTTCCAAAGCGTCGTAGGCGCGCGGGAGGGCGGTGCGGATGCGCTGCGTGGACTCATCTAAGACAAAGGCGACGCCATAGTCAAGATTCAGCGCTGCCACATAGTCGAGCAGAGCCTGATTCTCCAGATGACCGGCTAACTGCTCGCCGATGCTTTCGCCCAGTTGCTGATAGGTCTGCTGCGTGGCCTGGCGGGTGATTTCCAGCATGCGGGTGTGGCCAAACAGGCCCAAAAATGTAATGGCGATCACGGTGAGGAGCATGGTGGTGACAAATTGTCGGGCGCGGACCGAGAAGCGCGGCCCGATGTTCTGCGCGCCCGTGAAGGTGAAGAACAACACGGGCGTCAGCATCCGGCGCGCGACGACCGAGACAATCAGGGAGAGGCTGGCCGCCACGATGGTGATGAACACGGTGCCCAGCAGGTGCCGAAAGAACGTGTAGTTTTCAACCCATAGCAGGCCGGCGAGATCGCCAAGGAGCGCCACGACAAATGTAATCACCACGGGAATGATCATAAAATAGATCGGCGCTTTGAACGCCAACGTCCGCGCGCGTTGGTTCAAAGCCGGGGGGATGGGAGCGCCAGATTGTTGTAGCTTGGCCAATTTGGCGATGGGGCGCAGGTAGATGTAGAGAAAGATCGTGATGCCCATCACCAGGATCGGGCTGAAGAGGAAGTATAAGATGCGCGCTTCTTCTCGCGTTCCGGTGCGAAAGTGGAGCACTAACGGGGTGGTCGCGCCTAAGATGATGGCGCCAATCACTGCGGCGGCGACGAACATCAGGATGATATTGCGGCGCACGTGCGAAATATCCATATCCACGGGCTTGCTTACCTTCGATTCGTTCATTGCGTCTCTCCCACGCATTAAGTTCGCAGAACGCGCGTTTTATATCTTCCGTAAAGCGGAAGTAAGTAGGGGGATGGTATTCCGCT
>JBKHCQ010000286.1:0-4962 GCA_046541755.1 Anaerolineales bacterium
CCCTCCGGCGCCCACATCGTGAAGGTGATGGTGGAGCCGGCCCCAAGCGCGTTGATCGCGACATAATCGGCGCTGAACTGCTCGTTCAAGGGCGTGCCGTCCTCCGGATCCGCGTAGAGATTGACCCAGAAGAGCGAGGTGACATCGAACTCGCCGATGTTCGATACGCTCACATCAAAGTACAGCTTCTCGTAGGTGCCCAGCGGCGGCTCGCTCTGGAGCGCCAGGTTGCTCACGACCAGATCGGGCAGGGTGTCCGGGGTGGGGGTCGGCGTCGGCGTCTCGTTGGGGCAGGGGCGGACGAAGGTGGCCGAGGTCTCGACGCGCAGATCGGAGTTGTTTTTTCCGTACTTATACCAACCCTTAGCTTCCACCGTATGCGTGCCTTCGGGAATTGTACCGCCGGGTATATCGCTTTCGAAGAAGGTATTGCTGAAGGAGCCGGAGCTGTCGTACTCCGTTGTCCCCAGCAAGCTGCCATTCCATAAGAACTCAATGGTCTCGACCACGTTTTGTGGACCTGTGCTCGTGGGCCAGTTATCGCCGTTAATGGTAATTTGGATATCCGTGGCGTCAGATCCGGCGCACGTTGGATCTAAGGCGATGAACGGATCGGTGGGGGTGGGAGTTGGCGTCGGCTCGCCGGCCTCCACGATGGCGAGATCCTGCGTGCCGTAGCCTTGCACAATCACCGTGTGGCCTTCCACTAAGGGCGGCAGGTCATTGAAAGTGAAGTTGCCCTCGGCGTCCACCAGCCCCGTGCGCTGTAGCCCGGTCTGGATGATGCGCAACATCACAGTTTCGTTGGGCGCCGCGTCGCCGGTCACCGCGGTGTCGCCGGCTTCCAGTGGCTCTGAGATGATAATCGGCGGCAGCGGGGTCGGCGAGGGCGTGGGTGTGATGGAAGGCGAGGGTGTGGGCGAGGGCGTTATCTCCGGGTCGGGCGTCTCCGTGGCGGTCGGCTCCGGCGTCATAGTGGACGTCGCCTCTGACGTCGGCGTGGGGGGGGCGTCGGGGTCTGGCGTGGAGGTCGGCGCGATCTGCGGTGTGCCCCCCGCAAGCCGTACATTCTGGATCGTACGCGCGCTTTCCACGCGCATCACCATATCGGCGGGGACAAACGGCTCCATGAAGGTGGTGAGCGCCTCGACATCATATTGCACCTCAACCCGCACCCGATTCCCGGATTGCACAGCGCCCGGATCGACAAATGTGGTGGTCTCCGGGCCGCTATCATATCGCACATTGATGGCGACCTCTTCCGGCGGCGGCAGGATAATCTTCTCGCGCACGCGGTTATTGATGCCATCGTAATCCGTGGGACTGACAATGCCATAGCGCGTGCCTTCGCGGCTCGCGTTCGTCAAGCTGGCATAGACGATAAAGATGTGACCAAATTCTATTAACCCGACGATGATCAAGAGTAGAACCGGCAGAATTAGCGCGAATTCTAAAAACCCTTGACCACGCCTCTCTCGTAGTTTTTTCATCATAGTGCATGCTCCATATCTTATATCGAACACAATTAGTTATTTTCCCCCGGCGTCTCTTGGTTCGGAGGATCGGTGGGGCGATTATCCTGGCCTGGCGGTTGGGCGGGTGTATCTTCTTGGCCGGGCGGCGTGTCGGGACGGACATCCTGTCCTGGCGGTATGTCGCTTTCGGCAGAGTTCGTCTCGGACGGCGTTGTATCGCTCACGGCGGTTGCGGTTGGCGCGGGGGCCGGCGGCGTGGTGGTGGGCGAGGGCGTCGCGGTGGGGATGAGAGGCGGCTCATTCGTCGGGATAGTCGGTGTCTCATCTCTCTTCCCCGGTAACTCCTCTGGTATCGCCTCTGGCATTTCTTCTGGCATTTCTTCTGGCACTTCTTCTGGCGTGATGCTTTCTAGCACGGCGTCGGTGATGATCCCGCCTAGCGGCCCGCCCTCGGTGTAGCGCATCTTCTCCGGCTGCCCCGCTTGATAGGCCGCGCGAAACGATTCTGGATATTCCAGGGCCATACTGGCGACCCGCTCCACTAGCAGACACGATCGTTGGGTCTTGTTCAGTTCTGTATGGTTGTGCCCGTTGGTTTGGGCCTTCAAAACTTCCAAGGCGTTGGCTTGCGCTCGCGTCCGGCGGATGATGAAGTTCAGCATATCTGCCATCAACGGCTCCGGCGTCCAGGCCGCCGCGTTGAGCGCCAAGGCGCTCAATTGCCCCGTGCGATCCACCACACTGCTGGGAATCGTCTGGTTTCGTTCGACCAAAATTTGCAATTCCTTGATCCGCTCCTCGGTCAGCGCCATCGCGATGACGACTTGCACTTCAGGATCATCGATATGCTTGAAGTGTTGATTTTCTACTGTCACCTTCAGCGGATAGAGGGGGTTGTGCGGCAGGCTCTCGCTGGCCGCCCAGACAATATGGCCGCTTAGCGGCACCAAAAGCATGATCATCGCCAGCGCGACCCCGGCCAACTTCCAGGCCCAATCCAAATCGAAAGAGAGGCGGGGCCAGCGTAATCGGAAGCGCGGGCGCCCATGGGTTTCTGGCGCCGGCGGGCGCATCCAAGCGCGGCGCGCCTCGGCGGCGCGCAACACCCGCTCCCGCCCTCTCGCTAACTCATAGGGAGGCTCCGGTACGTCGGCTAACGTCTCGATTGTCGCGCAGGCCATCGCGAGCAAGGGGCGCAGTTCCGCTTGATGTTCGGGATAACGTTGCACGATAGCCTCGATATCATCGCCGCGCTCCAACTCCTCTAAACAGCGCGCTAACACCTTATTGAACGTCTTCTTCTCCTGCATGGCTCCCGTCATAGCTCTTGTCCTTGTGCTGCATCTTTATCAACATCATCAACATAGTTACCTATAGTTATCAACGTCCTATTCAAAACCTGTGATAACGTCATTCTTGAGCGGCTTTCAAAAATCGGCGCATCTTTTCCAGCGCGCGATGCTGAAGTAACTCGACCGCGCCGGTGCTCTTTCCTAAAATCTCGGCCACCTCGCGGGAGGTCAATTGCTCCCCGAAGCGTAACACAATGACCTGCTCCTGCGAAGGGGTGAGCTGCCTCATCGCAAGGCGGAGACGCCGGAAGGAGAGTGGGTCTGCTTTCGCAGATTCCGGCATCTCCACGCTTGCGATCAAGCGCTCATCCAAAGGCAACAGATCCGCCGTTGATTGATCGCGATAGTGATCCACCACCAAATTATGGGCAATCCGATAAATCCACGCTCTAAATGACGTGTGCCAAAAATTCTTGTTCTGAATGGCCTCCAGCGCGCGAAGAAAAACATCGCTGGTTAAATCCTCCGCTAGTCGCTCATTCGACACCCGGCGATAGAGATAGCTATAAATCATCGGCGCATATTTATCATAAAGTTCCGCAATCGCAGCCTCCTCAAATTGCTTCGCCCGCTGCAAAAGCTGTTTTTCATCTGTCATAACCACTCCATCTCTAACCACTCTCCTACTATTTAAGACGTAAAAGTTAGTAAAACCTTACGGTCAATTTTGGTCGATTTTATGAAAACTCCTGTTTTTCGGAAATGGGTCGAAATCGGAGGGCGCCGGCGATCCGAGCCGGTATTTTCAAAAGCAAAAAGGGCCGCGGCCTATCATGGCCCGGCCCTTTTAACCCGATCACGGAATCCTCGCGAAGGTTCACGGGAGCCTTGGTAAACAGATTGACCGGCTCCTTGCGCCTAATACAAACTATTCGAGGTCACCTGCGTAACCTCCGCAAGGTTAGGATCAATTTTCAAGTAGACTTTGAGAAGTTGGGCTTTAGTCTTCCTCGCTCTCTTCGTCTTCCTCGATTTCCTCTATCTCTTCTATCTCTTCGTCTTCATCCTCGACTTCCACTGCTCTTTCTTTTCTTTTTTCGTCTTTTCCGTCCTTATCTTCCTCTTTGAGCTTCTTGCGGATGTCGTTCTCGATGGCCTGGATCAACTCTAGATTGTTTTCTAGTTCCTCTTTGGCGTTCTCGCGCCCCTGAGCGATGCGCTCCTCGCCGGGATAGTAGTAGTACGAGCCGCGCTTGTCGATGATGCCCATCTCTACGCCGACCTCCAGCACGTCGGCGGCGTGGCTGATGCCCTCGCCGAACATAATGTCGAACTCGGCCACGCGGAACGGCGGCGCGACCTTGTTCTTGGTCACGCGAACGCGCGTGCTGTGTCCGACGATCTCGCCTTGGGCCTTGATCGATTTGATGCGGCGCACATCTAGGCGCACGGAGGCGTAGAACTTGAGCGCGCGCCCGCCGCTCGTCGTCTCCGGGGAGCCGAAGAGCACGCCGATCTTCATCCGCAACTGGTTGGTGAAGATCATCACCGTGTTGCTCTGCTTGATCACGCCGGAGAGCTTGCGCAGCGCCTGACTCATCAGCCGGGCCTGCAAGCCGGGGTGCGAATCGCCCATCTCGCCCTCGATCTCCGCGCGCGGGACGAGCGCGGCCACCGAGTCGATGACGATGACGTCGACGGCGCTACTGCGCACCAGCGCCTCCGCGATCTCCAGCGCCTGCTCGCCGGTGTCCGGCTGGGAGATGTAAAGCTCATCCACGTTGACGCCACAGCGCGCGGCGTAGCGTGGATCCAAAGCGTGCTCCATATCGATGAAGGCCGCCACGCCGCCCATCTTCTGCGCCTCGGCCACGATGTGCTGGCAGATCGTCGTCTTGCCGGAGCCTTCCGGCCCGTAGATCTCCGTGATCCGCCCGTGCGGCACGCCGCCCACGCCCAGCGCGATATCCAACGCCAGCGATCCTGTGGGGATGACCTCCACATCCAAGTGCGTTGCATCTCCCAAGCGCATCAGCGCCCCCTCGCCAAAGCGGCGATGAATGCGCGCCACCGTTTGATCCAATACCTTCTCGCGTTCCTTTGAAACCATAATCTTTTCCTCCTGCGCTCCCGCGCGCGTGTGATTTGAGATGACTATCTGATCTAATTATAGCACAAACGTTCTAACTTCCAAC
>JBKHCQ010000287.1:0-4941 GCA_046541755.1 Anaerolineales bacterium
TTCCCCGTAATTAGGTACAGGAGTGCTGGTTTTTGTGCCCGAACTGAGCCTTCCTGACTGGTTTTCAGGAAATACGGAGCGTAACCAGTGATTTCACTGGTTACGCTTTGAGGAAGCACCGTCATCTGGACGTTGGCACTGGTTACGATTTAGCGTAACCAGTCATTTCACTTGTCGAACCCTCTTCGAGGATACTGAAAGATAGACGCTGCC
The DNA here is from genome assembly GCA_046541755.1 of Anaerolineales bacterium. Taxonomy (GTDB): domain Bacteria; phylum Chloroflexota; class Anaerolineae; order B4-G1; family SLSP01; genus JAAAOZ01. The sequence continues at coordinate 214 of JBKHCQ010000287.1, forward strand.
CTCAATCTCCGGGGACGGGGACTGAGGGCTTTTGGAGAAGCTTCATTCTTCCACATCTACGTCCGCTTCCGCCAACGCCGCGCGGACGGCGGCCTCCGCATCGACGATGCCGCAGCCGTAGACGTTGTTCAGCGCGCCGGTCGCATCGCCGCAGGCGCAGACGGGCGCCTCCAAAAGCGCGAACGGATCATCCACCGGGGCCTCCTCCGGCGAACAGGTCTCCGAGACAGGCTGTGGGACCGCCGTCTCGCAGAGAAGTTGCTCCGTCCGCGCGATGTCGCCGATCAGCGCGGGGTTCGCCGACCAAACCAACGCCGCCACGCCGGCGACGTGCGGCCCGGCCATCGAGGTGCCGTCCGCGTAGCCGTAGCCGCCGCCCGGCACGCTGGATCGTACGCGCGCGCCTGGCGCGCTGATGTCGGGCTTGAGCAGGCCATCGGCGGGGCCGCGACTGCTGAAGGCGGTGATCTCATCGGAGGTAGAAGAAGTCGCGCCGACCGAGAAGGCCGCGTCGTAGTTGGCGGGCGGCGTGGCCACGGTGCCACAACCCGGCCCCTCATTGCCCGCGCTGACGACCATCATCACGCCGGCGGCGCGCAGCGCATCCACCGCCGGTCGCAACGTGCCGGCGAAGCAGCCTTCAATCTCGGGACAGCCCCACGAGTTGTTGACCAAGTGCGGGGCACGGCTCACATCGCCATCGACAAAAGAATCGCCGCCGAGCGGGTAGGGCGCCAGGAAGAACTCCATGCACTCGGTGTACGAGGCGGGGTTGCCAAAGCCGCGTCGCATATTCCGGCAGCCGATCCATTGCGCGTCGGGCGCCACGCCGATCCGATTGGACGCGCCCTCGCGGCCTAAGACTGTGCCCATCGTGTGCGTGCCATGCTTATCATCGTCGAAGGGCGCGGCGGCGTCACTCCACGCATCGTGCCAGTTATAGACGTGCGTGGCCGTCTGCCCATCCCAGCCGCGATAGCTCGCCTTAAGCGCGGGATGCTCCCAATCGTAGCCCGTATCCTGGCCGGCGACCACGATGCCCGCGCCGGTCACATCCATCTCCCACGCGGCATCCACGCCGATGGCGAGTAGATTCTCTTGGAGAGTGAGCGAGTCGGTGACGACGCCGGTTGGCTCATCCATCCCATAGGGCAGCGGCAGGCGGCGGGGATATTCCCGCACGTTGGGATTGAGGATCACCGCCGCGACGTCGGGGCGCCCCTCGAAACTCCGCCGCCATGTGCGATGGCCATCGACGCGAATCATGTTGATGAGGTAGTAGGGCCGGTAGTCGAAGCCCAGCGCGTCCAAATCCTCGCGGATCGGCGCCTGGGTGCGCTCGGCGGTCTCGACCAAGGTGCGATAGACGTAGTCGAGCCGCTCCTCGCGCGCTTTTATTCCATCTGCTCCATCTGCTAAATCCGCTGATTCGTAATCATAGGCCGCGCCGAGATCAGCCTGCTCTTCCATAATAATGAGAAAGCCATCGTCGTAGAAGCCGGGCGCGCCGGCGAAGATGTAGACGCCAATCCAGACGCCCCACATCACCGCCGCGCCCCCGATTGTCACAGTCGGGTTGATCCACCGAGGCAGCGACAGATCACCCGCATAAGAGGATCGAAACAGGCGCGCCAGGTAAAGCATCAACCCCAGGCTCCCCGCCATCAGCCAGAGGCCGATGTAGCTGAGAATGTGCTGGAGTTCCGGGAAGCCCTGCGCTTCCATGTCGCGCGGATCGACGAAGATGCGCGGCGCTAACACGTAGGCGAAGAGCAGGAGCAGGACAGGCAGCAGCCCTTTATCGCGCGCGCGCAGTTCGGTGAGCAAGAAGGCCAACGGTAGCGCGATCCATCCCCGCGCGATGGCGCCAACACCCTGGCCGGCCAGCACCTCGCCGCCGAGCAGGATCGCGTAGAGCAGCAGCGTGACGAGCGCGGCCCACTGCGTGGTGCCATAGCTGGAGGTCAGCAGGTAGAATCCCACGCCCCAGATCAGCAACCCATGGGGGATAATCTCCAAAAGGGTCTGGATCGTAATGTGCAACGTCTCGAAGCGGTCGCCCAGCGCGCCGGTGTAGGGCCAGGGGAACGTGAGCAGTCCGACCAGGATCAACGTCGACGCGACAGTCTCCCCCTCGAAGTGAAAGAGACCCGCTTCGCGCAGCGAGATCCCCGCCCAGCGGAGCAACGCCCGCGTCGCGACGCCGGCGTAGACGAGCAACGCCGCGCCGCGCGCGTAGTCGCTGGACGCAAAGGCCGTCAGCAGCGCGCCGACGAGCCAGTAACCCGCGACGCCCGTCAGCGCAATGGCCGTCATCCGCACGCTGCGCCAGGCGGCCTCGCGGCGCGTGAAGAACGCGATGCCTACCCAGGGCAGGAGCAACAGCAGCACACCGGCCGCCAGGCGACCCAGCGCTTGCGTCATCGAGCCGGCGGCCGGGGCGAGGCCCTGCTGAATTACCAGCGTCGCAACGGGCGGGACAAGCGCGCCCCACAACAACATCCCCGCGATCAACAGAGGGAGAGCACATCCGTTCTTTTCTCGTTTCTCTTGTTTTTGGGTCTCGGTCTCGGACATAGAAAGCCTCCTGGTGGGTGTGACGCTTGATGTAGGAAAAGACGAACTTACGCCGCCTGCGCCTATGAATCGCAGGCTAAAAGCTAAAGTCGCGACTGAAAGACAGAAATCCACGTGGCAATCGAGTCAACTTATGGACTTTAAAAAATTAATTCGGTAATAATTTTGCCTTCTTCGCGCGGGGATGGAAGTCCCCGCGCTAAAAGAACAAAGCCTTGCAGGCTCGTAGATTCAGCCTCCGAAGGAGGCTTTGCCCTTTGAGCTTGGATGTTTACGTCCGGGCGGTGAATTATAAACACTCTCCTATTACCGGATTATTTTCTTAGTTTCTGTAATGTGAGCATCCATCATTATAGTGGAGATGGGGGCAGATGACCAACCTCTATCACTCCGACGCCAAAATCACGTTCAACGTGACCCAATCGCCGACCGGCTCGCCCGCCGCATCTACCACGGGCAGACCGACGCCGGTGTCGGCGCGGTAGAGGCCCACGCGCAACTGATCCCGCGCCGGATCGGGGGTGATCTCGGCCAGGGGATGCACATCTAACACCAAATCGCCCGGCTGCCACAGCGTCGTCGGCAGATGACCATCCGCGGGGGAGCGGTCGTGCTGCGCGATCATCTCGCCATCGCGCAGGTAGTGCACGAAGACGGTGTAGTCGGCGTCCAAGGGCGCGGCGGCCTCCCAGTAGAGCTGCACGCGGACGCCGTCTTCGTGCTGAGGCGCCACCAGCGCCGCGCGGAGGATCACGCCCTCGGCGAAGCGGGCCACGGGCGCGGGCGCGTCCGGGCGCGGGTCGGCGCGGATGATGACGGCGAGGGTGAAGGGCGCGGGGTCGTTATCCCCCTGCGCCTGCGGGCCATCGAAGACGCGCAGGTAGGCGGGATGGGGCAGGTGCGGCCACACGTCGGCCTCCCAATCGCGGTAGGGCCACACGATGAACGCGACGGAGTCGGCGGCGGGCGGCGCTGCTTCTACCGGCAAGAAACGAACGGCAGATTCGGGCGCTACAAAGGGCACCGCCGTCCAAGAATCCCAGAGCTGCCGGTCGAGATAGATCGTCCGATCCGCCGGCGGGCCGTGCAACATCCGCGCGCCGTCCCAGCCGACGTTGCGCAGCGCGTTGATCTCGCCCGCCAACTCGACCGGCCCACCCTCGAACCAGTGATAGGCGAGCGGCGCTTTGGCATAGGCGACGAAGTAATCGTGGGCGGTGAGGGCGAAGGCCAAGCCCACCAGCGCCCAGGGCAAGCGCCGGACGAGGGGATGCCGGGTAAGCTCCCGCAGCCGCGCCTCGAGCCACAGCAGGCCCAGCGTGGGGAAGAGCGCCGCCGTGGGCAGCACGCCGACGGCGCGCAGGAAGTGGGGCGCGTCCTCGGCTAAGAGCGTGGGCACGGCCATCGTGGCCGTCCAGATCAAGGCCAGCGCCGCGCCCAAGTCGCGACGCGAGCGCGCCAGCGCGACGCCCACGCCGATGAGCCACATCAGCCCCAGGGCCGGGCCGAAGACCGGGCGATAGGCCAAATTGTGACGCCAGATCCGATCCCCGCGCACGACGAACATCCCGGCGGTGCGCAGCGTGTGACGCGCCAGCGCGCCCCAGAGATCGCCCTGATTGATCTCCTCATCGAAGACCGAGACCTGCCCCGTGCGCTGCAACACCACGTCAGGATGGCGCAGGGTGTAGATGCCCAAGGGCAGCAGCACGATCAGGGCCGCGAGGCAGAAGCGCCGCCAGCCGCGACGAACGTTGGCGTTAGCGCGCCCCGTCCACACGAGGTAGAGCGCCATCCCCGCCAGCGCCACCGGCGTGAAGCGCGCGGCGATGTAGGCGTACCAGCTCAGCCCATAGAGGACGCCGGCCCAGATCCAAGGATGGCGTCTGTTAGTCCGGCATCCGCGCGCCAACTGCGCCAGGGTGAGCGCCGTGAAGAGCGGCAGCAGCACCGCGCGGAAGCCCACGCGGCTCAAGTGGACGTGCCAGAAGGTCGCGGCCAACACGGCCAGCGCCCAGCGACCGGCGCGGCGGCCCCAAAGCACGCGGGCCAGATCGTAGGTCGCGGCCAAGGTGAGCATCCCGATAAAAAACGAGGGGAGGCGCACGGCCAGGGGATTGCGTCCCAGCAGCGCGACGGCGGCGGTGACCA
>JBKHCQ010000288.1:0-4910 GCA_046541755.1 Anaerolineales bacterium
TATACCAGGAAGTGGAAAATGAGTCATTACTATGATCTGGCGCAGCGAATTCGCCCGGCTTACGACATCATCTATGAGTGCGAAGAGATTGAACAAACCTCCGACCGACCATGAGGAGGAGCAGGCGCGCGCCCACCGCAATATCGAGGCGCAAGGGGAGCGTATCCGGAGCTGCCTGGAGCCATACCAGACGCTCTGCCGCTATTTCTCTGTTTCCCCTCCAGATGGAATTGGTTATAATACTCACCGATGACAATGCCCATAGTTCTAAATCAGGAGTCTTTATAGATGGATGCCGCGCCCCTCAGCGATATGATCCCCCAGGGCGAGTGGATCGACCAATTGCCGGTCGGCGTGGCGATCTTCGACCGCCAGTACGAACTGCGCCGCTGCAACTCGGCGTGGGCGGAGGCCGTCGCGCGCGATGTACCCACATTAGCCGAGGACGACGTGGCGCCGGGCATGAGCCTCTTCGCGTTGGCGCCGACGCCCGCGTCTGAGCTGGAGGATTTGCTGGGGCGGGTATTGGCCGGGCGCACGATCCGCCAGCGCGATTTCGCCATCGGCGGCGAGCGAGCGAGCGCCATCTGGGATGTGACGTGGCGTCCGCTCACCGAGGACGGCGAGCCGGTGGGCCTCGTGGCGGTGCTGTGCGATGTTCATCCATTGCATCCGTGCGACGAGATGCCCACGGAGGTGCAGCGCACCCCTCGCGCGCCGGTGGATCGCCTCTCACTGGTGATGCAGGCGACCAACGACGGCATCTGGGATTGGAACATCAGAACCAATACCGTCTACTACTCGCCGCGGTGGAAGCAGATGTTGGGCTACGAGAATGAGGAGTTGCCCAATCACTTCGATACCTGGCAAAATCTGATCCATCCAGAGGATGTGGAGCGCGCACAGGCCGAATTGGACGCCTATTTGGCAGAGGAAACCAAGCACTTCGAGTTGGAGTATCGCCTCCGGCACAAAGATGGCGCTTATCGCTGGGTTCTGGCGCGCGGCATCTTGATCCGCGACGAAGAGGGCGCACCATGTCGCGCCGTCGGCTCCCACACCGACATCACGCCCCTCAAGGATTTGCAGCAGAATCTCCAACACATGAACGTTTTTCAAAACCTGCTCACCGCGACATCGACGCAGTTCATCAACATCGCGCTGGAGGATGTGGACGAAAGCATCCAGCAGGCGCTTCAGGAAGTCGGCGAATTCACCGCCGTCGACCGCAGCTACGTCTTCCTCTATTCCGATGACAGGCGCCGGATGAGTTGCGTCTACGAGTGGTGCGCGCCGGGGATCGCCTCACATCAAGATCTCTTGCGGGATATTCCCGTCAACGCTTTGAGCTGGTCGAACGCGCTCCTCCTCCAGGGCAAGGTGTTGCACATCCCCCGCGTGGCCGATCTGCCGCCTGCAGCACAAGCCGAACAGGAGGAGTTCGAAAGTCAGAACATCCAATCCCTGCTCGCCACGCCGATGGTCTACCAGGGCGAGACCATCGGCCTGTTGGGATTCGACGCGGTGCGCGCGGAGAAAAAGTGGACCGCGGGCGATATCCGGTTGCTCAAAACGCTGGGCGCGATCTTCATCAATGCGCTGGAGCGCAAACGGGCGGACGAGGCGCTGCAAGAGAGCCAGCGCGTCCTCTCCACCCTGATCAGCAACCTGCCGGGGATGGCCTATCGCTGCCGCGACGACGCGGAATGGACGATGTTATTCGTCAGCCAGGGCAGCCTGGAACTGACGGGCTATCCGCCCGAAGATTTGGTTGGCAGCCATGAGCTGACCTACGGCCAGTTGATTCATCCCGATGATAAAAATGTGGTGCGGGAGGATGTGCGCGCGGCGCTGCGCGAGCGCCGGCACTTCGAGATCATCTACCGCATTCTCACGCCCCATGAAGGGGAGAAGTGGGTGTGGGAACGGGGGCAGGGCGTGTACACCGCCGAGGGCGAGTTGACAGCCGTCGAGGGCTTTATCACCGATATCACGGAGCGCGTGATGTCCCGCCAACATTTGGAGCAGCGCGTCGCGGAGCGCACGGACGAGTTGCAGACGCTCCTCAGCGTCCAGCAGGCGATCACGAGCCGTTTGGATGCCGAAGCGGTGCTGCAGATGGTCGTGAATGAGGGCCGGCGCCTTACCTCGGCGCAGCGGGCGGTGGTGTGGATGTTGGACGGCGACATGTTAGAGCTTGCCGTCATTGCCGGCGAGCCGGGACTGGGGCGGGTCGCTTACCGCGCGCCGCGCGACAAGGTGCCGGGCAGCGAATGTCTGCACACGGGCAAGCCATGCGTGCGCCATCAGCCATTCGAATGGCCAAATATGACCACTGATAAGGTTAAAGAAGGTGAAAAAGGTGAAGGTAAAGGTAAAGATGACAAGGGGCGCGAGGGCCTCAACATCCAATCGCTCGTCAGCGTGCCGCTGATCTCCGGCGATCATCTCCTGGGAATGATCATGGCGGCGGAGCAGCGCCCGGATGCCTTTGGGCCGGAGACGGTGCGGATGTTGCAGGGGCTGGCCTCCAGCGCGGCCATCGCATTGGAAAACGCCCGCCTCTATCGTGAGGAGCAGGCCCAACTGCGCGAGGCCGAGCGTCGGCGCGAGGTCGCCGAAGGCCTGCGCGATATTTTGGCCTTCCTCAATTCCAATCGCCCCCTAGATGCGATCTTGGATTACATCATGGCCGAGGCACAACGGCTCTTGGGCGCCAGCGCCGGCCTCATCTATCAACTGCAGGATGGGGGCAACACCGCTCACATCGAGGCCATGCACGGGCTTCCCGATGAACTGCGGGAATTCTCCGATGTACCGCTCTATATCGGCAGTTCCAACCGCGCGATCAGTGAAAATCGCCCCTTCGTCATCTCCAACTTCGCGGAACATCTGGCGCAGGAAGTGCCAGATATGTCCATCCTGCCGCCCACCGGCGCAGCGTGGTTGCAATCTCTGGCAAAACACTACCAAGCGAATCTTAACATCCCCCTGCTGGTCCGGGATAAGGTCTACGGCGGATTACAATTCTATTACCCGCAGCCACGCACCTTCACCGAGGACGAAGTCGAGTTGGGCGTCACGCTGGGGGATCAAATCTCGCTGGCAATGGAAAACGCGCGGCTCTATGCCGAATCTCGCCGCCGCGCCGAGGAAAATCAAGCGCTGCTCAACGTCCAGCAGGCGATCATGAGCGATTTGAATATGGACGCCGTCTTACAGATGATCGCCTCCGAAGCGCGGCGATTGACGGACGTCCAGCGCTCGGTCGTATTGTTGCTGGATCAGAGCGGGGAGGAATTAGTGGTGCGCCACGTGGCAGGCGAAGAAGGCTCCGATTTGGTGGGCAAAAAGCTCTCCGTCGCGGATAGCGTCAGCGGGCGCAGTATGTTGGCCGGGAAGCCGGTGCTGATCACCGATATGATGACGGACGAGCGCGCCACTCCAGAAACCCGGCAGACGACGCGCTACCGCTCCCAAATCAGCGTGCCGTTGATCACGAGCGATGGCCCGCTGGGCCTCATCGCCGTCAGCGATCCAGAGCCTAATCGCTTGGATGAGGAGAACGTACATCTGATGATGATGTTCGCCTCCAGCGCCGTGATCGGCCTGGAAAATGCGCGTCTCTATCAAGAGGAACAAGATCGCAGAGAGGAAGCGGAACGGCGCCGGCGCGTGGCCGAGGGCTTGCGCGACATCTTAGCCGTGCTAAACTCCAACTGTAGCTTTGAGGAGGTCTTGGATTACATCGTCTACCAGGCCAGCGAGTTGCTAGGCGCGCGAGCCGGCGTGATTTATCGGGTGTTGGATGATCACGAGACCATCTTCGTGGAAGCAGCCAGTGGTGCGCCAATCGAGTTAGCGACCTTGGGCCGTTTGCCAAATTATATGGAACAGGTCAATCGCTCCTTGGCTAAACGCGAGCCTTTCGCGGTCTCCGATCTTCCCGAAGAGGTCACCACGGATCTGCCGGCCGATCTTAAACACCTCGACCCGGCCTTAATCCACTGGAAGCAGATCATCCGCGAGCACTATCGGGCCTATTTGGCCGTGCCGCTCCTCATTGAGGATCACATTTATGGCGCGCTGGTGCTCTACTATTCGGAGCCGCGCGATTTCTCGGAGGAGGATCTCGGCCTGGGTATGGCCCTGGGCGGTCAGGTGGCCTTGGCCATCGAAAACGCGCGCCTGCGTGATCAGGTGGAGGAAGCCGCGGTGGCCGCCGAGCGCCATCGCTTGGCCCGCGATCTGCACGACGCGGTCAGCCAGACGCTCTTCTCCGCCAGCATCATCGCCGATGTCCTGCCGCGCCTCTGGGATATGAACCCCGATGAGGCCATGCGGCGCTTGAATGAACTGCGGGAGCTGACCCGCGGCGCACTGGCGGAGATGCGCATGCTCCTGGTGGAGTTGCGTCCCACCGCGCTGGTGGAATCGGATTTCTCAGAGCTACTTCATCACCTGACGACCGCGTTCACAGGCAAGACGCGCGTGCCCGTCGAGTTGGATATCACCGGCCAGGGCAAGTTCCCGCCCGATGTTCAGGTGGCCCTCTATCGCATCGCCCAGGAGGCGCTCAACAACATCGGGAAGCACGCGGAATCTACCCATGTCTACGTCAGCATGCACATTCGCGAGGATCAGGCCATCCTGCGCATCCAGGACAACGGCCAGGGCTTCGATCTCGACGCGGCGCCGTCCGGGCGCCTGGGCCTGGACATTATGCGAGAGCGAGCCAGCGCCGCCGGCATTCAATTGCGCATCGAAAGCGCGCTTGGGGAAGGGACACAGATCGAAGCCATTTGGGAACCAAAATGATCATAGAAACGTTATAGTTCAACAGATATGGCTCTCAGGGGGGCGTATGCAAAACTTGGGGGAGCACGAGCGTCAGACTTCGGAAGTCTACG
>JBKHCQ010000289.1:0-4906 GCA_046541755.1 Anaerolineales bacterium
CTCCATTCATCATTCGCAATTCTAAATTCTAAATTCTTGATTCCCCATTCCCAATTCCCCATTATACCACGTAAAAAGCCCCCAGGGATAAAACCCCAGGGGCTGATGATCCAACCAATCCAGCGGCCGATCAGCCGACGGGCATTTTTGTTTTCACTGCCTCTTCTTCTTCCACTTCTTCCGGCGATGGCAGATCATCGAAGGGAAAGAGCGTGTCGCAGGAGAGGCATTTAGCCATCTCCTTGCGGAACTCGACCAACATGCCGCCACAGGCCGGGCAGCGTCGCTTCATCGGGCGCTTCCAGGAGGTGAACTCACACTCCGGCCAATTGGAACACCCGTAGAAAGTTCGGCCCTTGCGCGTCTTCCGCACGACGATTTCGCCGTCCTCGCAATCCGGGCACTTGACGCCGGTCTTTTCCAGCCACGGCTCCGTGTACCGGCAATCGGGGAAGTTCGAGCAGCCGATGAATTTGCCGTAGCGGCCCCAGCGAATGATCAGCGGTTCGCCGCATTTGGGGCAATCCCGCCCCACATACTCGACCTGCTTCATCTTGGGAATTGCCTCTTCCGCCTTGGCCAACGTCTCGGAGAAGGGGCCGTAGAAATCCCGCAACACCTTCACCCAGTCTATCTTGCCCTCGGCGACCTTGTCCAATTGCGCCTCCATATCCGCCGTGAAGTCCACGTTGATCAGGCCGGGGAAGTGCTCGACTAAGAGGTCGTTGACCAGGACGCCGGTCTCCGTCGGCTCGAAGCTGTGGCGTTCGCGCGTGACGTAGCCGCGTTGGAAAAGCGTGGAGAGGATCGCGGCGTAGGTCGAAGGCCGGCCAATGCCGTACTCCTCCATCGTGCGGATGAGCGAGGCATCGGAGTAGCGCGGCGGCGGCTGCGTGAAGTGCTGTTCCGGCAGCAGGCGCACCAGATCCACCTGCGCGCCCACCGTGAGCGGCGGGATCACCTGCGAGGTCGATTTCTCGTCGTCCTCGTCCTTGGCGATGCCGTAGACGATCAAATAGCCGGGGAAGCGCAAAATCGAACCGGACGCGCGGAAGAGATAGGGTTTCTCCTCCTCATGCTCCGCGCCCGCCAAAATCTCGGCGCGCCGCGTCTCGTAGACCGCCGGCAGCATCTGGCTGGCCACGAAGCGCCGCCAGATCAGTTCGTAGAGGCGGCGTTGATCGCGGCTGAGATACGACTTGATCTTGCTCGGTGTGTTGCGCACATCGGTGGGGCGGATGGCCTCGTGGGCCTCCTGCGCCGCCTTGGAGCGCGTCTTATAGATGGGGGGCTTTTCCGGCAGGAATTTGGCCCCGTAGCGATCTTGGATGTACTCCCGCGCCGCCTGCCGCGCCTGCTCGGAGATGTTGGTGCTGTCCGTGCGCATATAGGTGATCAGACCGGAAGGATCGCCGTTGCCGATGTCGATGCCCTCGTAGAGCTGCTGGGCGATGCGCATCGTCTTTTTGGCCGTGAAGCGGAGCTTGTTCGCCGCGTCCTGCTGCATCGCGCTGGTCGTGTACGGCGGCGAGGGGTTGCGGCGCCGCTTTCCTTTTTTGAGCTTGGAGACGACGTAGATCGCTTTCTCCAAATCATCAACAATCGGGTCGACCTCTTCCTGCGAGTGAAGCTCGAACTCCTCGCCTCGGATGCGGTGCAAATTCGCGATGAAGGCACGCGTCTTCTCTTCTTCCGCTTCCGAGGGTTGCGGTTTCAGTTCCGCATCAATGCTCCAATATTCCTCGGGATCAAACGCCTCGATCTCGCGCTCGCGCTCGACGATCAGGCGCAGGGCCACGGATTGGACGCGCCCGGCGGAGAGGCGGCTGCGAACTTTGCGCCACAGCAGCGGGCTGAGCTTGTAGCCGACCAGGCGATCTAAGATGCGGCGCGCCTGCTGGGCGTCCACGCGATCCATATCGATGGTGCGCGGATGGGAGAAGGCCTCATCGACGGCGTCGTGGGTGATCTCGTGAAAGACCACGCGCCGCAACTGCTCCTCGGTCACCTCTAACACCTCGCTCAGATGCCAGGCAATCGCCTCGCCCTCGCGATCCGGGTCGGTGGCCAAGTAGACCTCGGCGGCGTTCTCGACCTCCGCCTGCAACTCTTTCACGACGTCGCGCTTCTCATTCGGCACGCGATAGCGCGGCTCGAAGTCGTTTTCCACATCCACGGAGAGCTTGGAGCGCAACAGATCGCGCACGTGCCCGACCGACGCCTTGACCGTGTAGTCCTTGCCCAAGAATCGGCCCACCGTCCGCGCCTTGGTCGGCGACTCGACGATCACGACCTTGCCCGTGGGCGGCGGTGGGGGGGGCGGCGGGGGCGGTTCCATGCCCTCGTGGAGCGGCGTGCGTCCCATACGGAACATGTTCGTGCCGCAGACGGGGCACGTGCCGCGCATCGCCGGCTGGGATCGACTGGTAAACACGGGCGTCAAATCCTGCATCTCCCGTTTTTCCTTACATTTTACACAATATGCTTTGAGTTTAAAATCTTCCGTCATAGCCCTTCCTGTTTTGATAAAATTCATTAGTGATTACAGGCTTCTATCTAAAAAAGCCGCTTATATTCGCAACGGCATTTCATCATAAAGGAAAGCTGTCAGGCTGTCAAGCGGGGATGTAAAAGCAAATCTAGTTACCCGACACTTTTAGAAAACAGCTCACGGATTTTCACGGATCTCACAGATTTTTTAGATCCTTCAACGGAGGAATTCTCCATCTTGGGGCGCGTTTTCCCGCTCACGTCCATTTGGGCGAGTTTAAGGCCGAATTTCAACTCTTGCATTTCCAGAACGGCTCTTCCTGCAATATAAGAATCAAAAAATATCTGCGTTAATCCGTGTTTATCCGTGAGCTAAGAAGTGTCGGGTGGCTAGAAAGCAAATTAAAATCGCGCTAACCTTCTCGCGTCACAGTTTATCCTCGCACCCCTCATCTCTCAACTGCTGCACGACGTCCCGTACATCCTGCGCTCGATCCCGGCGCGTGATCAGCAGGGCGTCGGGCGTGTCCACGACGATCAAATCCTCCACGCCGATCAGCGCGACCAGCCGATCCTGCCGATCATAATCAGAGAAGACCATCGTCCGCTCCGCATCGACGCCGATCACATCGCCCTGGAAGATATTGCCGGCGTCGTCCGCCTCGCGCAGCGCCATCACCGCGTCCCACGTCCCCACATCCGACCACTCTAGATCCACGGGGAAGACGGCGACCTTCTCCGCCTTCTCCATAATCCCGTAGTCGATGGTCTCTTTTTTCACTTGGGGCCAGCGGGTTTGCAGGACCTCCTCGTAGTCCGGCGCGCCCAAGACGTCGTCAAGGGTCATCAGGGTCTCGTAGAATTTGGGCATCCAGCGCTCCATTGCCGCTAAGATGCGCTCCACACGCCAGATGAACATACCGCTGTTCCAGGCGTAATCGCCGCTGGCCACGAATTTCTCAGCGCGCTCGGCGTCGGGCTTCTCGGTGAACTGCTCAACCGCGAAATAATCGAAGCCGCCGATCTCGCCCAGGCGCTCGCCCTGCCGAATGTAGCCGTAGCCGGTCGAGGCAAACGCCGGCTCGATGCCCAAGGTCACCAGATAATCCTGCCGGGCCGCTTCCTGCGCGGCGGCCAACACCTGGCGGAATTTCTCGCGTCGCCCGATGAAGTGATCCGCTGTCAGCACCACCATCACCGCGTCGGGATCGCGCTCGCGTAGGTGCAGGGCCGAGAGGCCGATGCACGGCGCCGTCCCGCGCCCCATCGGCTCGACGATGAAATTCTCCTCCGGCAGCTCCGGCGCCTGCGCCGCGAGATCCGCCACCTGATCCGCCGTTGTGACGACGAAAATCTGCTCTGGCGGCAACAGCGGCGTCAGTCGATCCACGGCCAACTGAAACATCGTGCGGTCGCCAAAGAGCTTCAACGCTTGCTTGGGATGCGCCTGGCGACTGAGCGGCCACAACCGCGTCCCGCCGCCGCCGGCCATAATCAAGGGATACAAATGCTCGTGCTGTGTCATATTCGCCTCCTCACTCGTGTAGGTCGGAATGGTATTCCGACTGCCGGATTACTAATCCGGCCTTTACTCTATCGGAACGATATCGCGACTCGTATACGTCCAAGGCCAGGCTTCCCAATTAGGAACCAACCCGGCCTTTACCGGATTATCCAGCACATATTGAATGATGCGCGTTAGCTCTGCTTCATCCCGAATAACGTGATCATAACTCTCTGCCTGCCAAAATGCGCCCCGACGTTGTAGGATTTTGTTAGATTCTCGCGCCGTATAGCGTTTAAGAGATTGCAGGATACGTCGGAGCGCATAGTAGGTCCCATCCTCGCACTGTAAAGGAGTACAAACTAAATGTACATGATTGGGCATAACACAAAATGCTACCAGGTCATATATTCGGTCGTGACGATAGTGTAATGCCTCCACAACACTAGCCGCTATTTGTGAATTAGCCAACCATTGCGGACCAGTTGTCGAATTATCCAGCGCAGTATCCCATCGCCCAAAAGCACGCCGTGTATTCAAATATGCTCGTTTCTGACGCTCCTGCACATCTTGAATACCTTGTAATGCTTCTTCTTCCCGCTCGCATCGTTCTTCTAACGCAGCAATGATTGCCCTGGGAAGAGAACCGGCAAGGCGGAAGGTGACAAATAGCGTTGCACCATCCGGCTGCCAATGCGGTAGATGACGGCGGTAGAATTCACGATGTTCTGTCATTTTTGTTCCTGCTCCTACAAATCTAGAAATCGTAGGGTAGTTGGAGATTTGTCGGATTACCAATCCAACCTACATCGGGGCATAAATCAGAATGATAATTCAACTTTTGTCGGATTACCAATCCATCCGGCTGCCAATGCGGTAGATGACGGCGGTAGAATTCACGATGTTCTGTCA
>JBKHCQ010000290.1:0-4899 GCA_046541755.1 Anaerolineales bacterium
TTTTTTCAGGGGAATCATTTAACTTTTACGGAAGAAAGCTTACGCTTACGCTTCCTCGTCCTCTGCGTTTTCGACCTCATATTCTGGGGTCTCGGCGCGGAGCTTCAGCAACTGAGACAAATTCCCCTCGGCTACGTCCTCAGCCTCAGCGATCTTCTGATCGTGCAACACAGCTTCCCACATCAGCGAGAGCACCTGCATCAGCGTTCCAAAGCTCGCCACATCGACGGGACTATCACACGGGGTGATAACCGTGACTTCCGCCTCACGAGCGGGGAGAATGACGCCGGAGCAGGAGATGGTGACGGTCTTGAGGCCCTTCTCGCGCGCCATACGCACGGCATAGCCCGCATCAAGGCTGGGCGCGGCCTCCGCGATGGTCAAGAGGGCCTCGCCCTCTTTCATTTGGGAGATTGCGCTGGCCGTTTCGGACATACCGGGGTGAAAGACACTCGCCGAGACGCCGTGGCTCTTGAACTTCTTGGCCACAAAATTTGCGATATCGTAGCCGCCGAACTCGCCCGTGAGCCAGATATGTGAGGCGCCCTTGAGCACTTCGACGGCGTTAACCAGGCTCACCATATCCGTCGCCACGAAATGCTCCATATTCTGCTCCGCGTTCTCGGTCAGAGCTTTGAGCAATTCCTCTTCGGTCGTAGCGTCCTCAACCTCGCGATAGGTCGACGTGACCTGATCGCGCACGTAACCCTTGATTTCGCGCGAGAGTTCACGATAACCGGAATAATCCAAATCCTGCGAGAAGCGCACGACCGTCGCCGGATCAACACCCACGCGGCGCGAAAGCTGCGTCGCCGTGAGGAAAGCCACGTCCAAGGTTTGATCCATAATGAAATCCGCAAGTTTCCTAAATCCGGGGGTCATTTCATCATAATGTTCTCGAATACGCTCTTTGAATAACATTTAACCATCCTCCTTATTGAGATTAAATCTAAATATGTGTCATACTGTTCATGCCAAGTGAAGCGACTCACTTTTTGAATGCCCTGATTATACCACGTGTAAAATGACAGGTCAAGAGGCAAATATGAGCATCATGTGAAAAAGCGTTTTTACGCTACAAGCAACTTAAAACTCGAGCGGGCCGCATTTTGGATATCGCCCCATGTGCGGCCCGCTTGTTTTTTAGCTGTGTACGACGTTTAGGCTATGGCGCTTACGCTTCTTCCGTCGCCAAGGTTTCAACCTCGTATTCTGGGGTTTCGGCGCGAAGCTTCAGTAAATGTGATAAGTTATTCTCGGCCATGCCCTTGGCCTCCGCGGCCACATGCTCTTCAATCAGGGCCTCCCACATCAACGACAGCACCTGCATCAGCGGGCCAAAGCTGGAGACGCCGGCGGGGCTTTTGCACGGGGCGATGATGGTGATTTCCGCCTCACGCGCGGGCAGGATGACGCCGGAGCAGGAAAGGGTGATAGTCTTCAGACCCTTTTCGCGCGCCATGCGTACAGCGTAGCCCGCATCGAGGCTGGGCTTCGCCTCACCGATGGTCAGCAGGACTTCACCTTCCTTCATCTGAGAGAGCGCGCTGGCCGTCTCGGACATGCTGGGATGAAAAATGTTCGACTGGATACCATGGCTCCTGAACTTCTTGGCTATGAAGTTAGCGATGTCATAGCCGCCAAATTCGCCTGTGAACCAGACATAGGAAGCGTCTTTGAGCGCTTCGACTGCCTCTACAAGTCTTAACATATCCGTCGCCACAAAACGTTTCATATTTTGCTCGGCGTTATCCGTCAGCGCGCGCAATAATTCCTCGACGCCAGCAGATTCCTCGACCTCGCGATAGGTGGAGGTGACTTGATCGCGCACATAGCTCTTGATCTCAAGCGAGAGTTCCCGATAACCCGAATACCCTAATTCTTGCGAGAAGCGCACGACCGTCGCCGGGTCCACGCCAACCCGGCGCGACAGCCGCGTCGCCGTGAGGAAGGCCACATCTAAGGTGTTGCTCATAATGAAATCCGCGAGTTTCCTGAAACCAGGGGTCAGTTCGTCATAGTGTTCTCGAATGCGTTCCTTAAACAACATTTTGGTATTCTCCTTTTGAAACTAATTATGCGGTGGACTGTTCATGCCAAGTGACCTGAGTCACTTTTTGAATAGCCACATTATACCACGTGTAAAATGAGAGGTCAAGAGGTAAATTATACATTATTTGAGGATAGCTTCATGCGCGTAAACTTCAGAGGAGTATTTCTAAAAACGGTCTTTTTGAGTGACTGAACCATTCATTACATAATACCCACAAAATAGGGATGGCGCTTTGAGCAAGCGTCATCCCTAACGCAACAGTGCCAACATCGAAACGTGAAAAATGTGCAGGGCGCGATAACAATGGCGTCCCTAAGTCTTGCCTTTACGGCCCCTCCTCCACCGCCTCGGTGAGCAAATCCTCCAGCCACACATCTTCATCCCAGACACGGGCTTTCCAGTTGGGTATCAGTCGGTCGAGAAGGACGGCCTGCGCCATCCCGCTGTAGTAGAAGCGCACCCCGCCAGAACGATTTTGCATCCGCTGGACCTCGTCCACCTGGCGCGACCAGAAGCGCTCGCGGGTGGTGTAGTGCTTGAATGCGGGATCGGCCTCAAGAGCGGCGACCGGCTCATAGCCCGGCGCGCGCGCGGCCTCCAAGCCAATCGATAGCTCGGCATACTTCGCCAGGCCCTCCAGCCACTCGCGCTGACGCTCAAATTCTATGCCTCGAGTTGTCATCCCCCCGGCGGCGCGACGCGCGGCACGCTGCGCGAGAAATTGCTCCGCCAGATCCCTCGCCTCGGCCTCCGAGGACGCTTTGACGGCCTGATGCAGCAGCGAAAGCTCCTCCTGCCAGCGCTGCTCCAGCGCGTCGTTCTCCCAGGGGTACCGATCCTCAAAGGTAGCCGCCCGCTCGGTGGCATAGAGGCGCGCTGGGGCCACGCGGCCCTGATAGGCGTGGAAGGCTTCGTGCGCCAGCCCGCCGACGTAGGTCTCGGTCGAGTCGATCAACAGCCCCCACACCAGCCGATAGGGGAAGATGGGCCGGAGGAAGCCCGGCAGATCCTCCCGGAATCCATTGTAAAACGCGACCGCCGCATATTCCTTGGTCTGCATCGTGGCGACCCAGTGATCCCCCACGAGAACCGTGAAGTTTTCCGGCGTTTTGTCGGGACTGGAGAGGGGTTGCCGGTAATAAGGCTGCCCCTGGAACGTATCCTCTGGGACGATCTCCCACGGCCCGCCGCGACGTTCTTCGGCGGGCACTTTGACCCATCCCGCCGGCGGTTCCGCGTCCGGATAGCCAATCAAAAAGGCGTACGCCTCATTGTACACGATCACGGGGATCTCCTCCGCGCCCCAGCCGGGCCAAACCGCATCGCCCAGGGCGGCGCGGAGATGAAACAGTTCAGCCAGACGGGCCTTCTCCAGATCACTCAGGTGTTCCACCACGGAGGAGTGCGTGGGCAAGTTTCGGTTGCGCACCGCCGTCACAGCGATGATCAACACGAGCAAGCCGACCACGCCACCGCCAATTCGTAATAACCATTTCTTTATCATCTTATTTCCCTCCATCATTCAGTCTCTGGCTGAGGTTTTTGCAATGCGAGGGTAATCACGTGGCCCTGGATCGACTGCGCCACCACCTCGAAGCCAACGGATTCCGCCAACGTCACATAGTGCTCGATCCCGCGCCCGGCCTCCGGCCAGCGCGCGCCATAGCCCGTGGTGACTTCGACCTTGGGCAATTTGACCGTCAAGGGCAATACAAGGATGTCCTTCTCTGGATCGGTGCGAGGCGGGCACGCCACATCCCACAGCAAGCAGCGCCCGCCGGGGGCGAGCACGCGGAACATCTCCGCGAAAACCTGCGTGTGCTCCGCATTGGGGATATACATCAGCGTGAAGAAGGCCGTCACGACGTTAAACGTGTCATCGAGGAAGTGGAGGTCGGTGGCGTCCATAACGATTTTCAGTGGGCCGGCGGGCGCTTCGGCCAGCTCGCGCTCGCTGACGTCGATGGCGATCACGCGCTCGCCTTCGAGTTGGCCAATGATACCCTCCCCACCCCCGCCGATATCTAAGATGTAGCCGCTGGCAGGAATATGCGCCAGCGCGATCTCCTGGCGCTCGAAGAAGTGCAAGCGGGCCTCTGAAATCTCTTCTTGATGCTCGGTCATCATTAAATTCCTCCTACCTTCAGATCGTCTTTAACCGCATTATAACAGAGGAACAACAGAGGTGTCCTGGTGAGGTGACCAGGTTGACGCTTGGCCGATAAGGTAGAATTGATACGCACGTGAAACGTGAGGGGTATTTATCCATCACATTTAGTCGCTGATCCGCCTTGCGGAACCGTCCCCCTCTCTATATAATCAGGGGAAGATGATGAACGACCAGCACGGAGAAACGACGGAGAAACGAAGGAGCAGACGACTGTATGTACAAAGATGACCAATGGTATCTGGCGTGGGCCGAGGCGGTGGAAGAACACCAAGAGGCGTTCACGCCCAAGCAAAACCGGCGCTTTCAAATCGACTTGATGCTGCGCATCGCGCGGCGCGTCCGCGACTACTCGGATCGCTGCGAGACGTGCCGCGATTATCAGCACACACTCGCGCGCCTGGAGGAGGAGATGCAGGAGCTGCCCGATTCGAAGGCGCAGCGGCAATGGCAGCGCCAAAAGCTGCGCGAGATCGGCCAACACTACGTCGAGCAGCACAACCTGGCGCCGCCGGGCTACTACACACGTCAGGGCCTCAAATATGGGCTGCTCATCGGCGCCGCGTTAGGCGTCCTCGTCGGCCTGATTGTGCTGGGCAACGCGCTCTATCTGCCCGCGTTCACCGCCCTGGGCGTCTTGGCCGGCTTGATGTTCGGCAGCGGGCAGGATGCCAACGTC
>JBKHCQ010000291.1:0-4885 GCA_046541755.1 Anaerolineales bacterium
CTCCATCTGCTCCATCTGCTCCATCTGCTTAATCTGCTGAGATAGAGGCATAAAACTGTCCGGTAGGTAGAAAACAACCCCGTCATAGAGAAATGACGGAATAGGAAGAGCCTATGACACTCACAATCGATTTTGAACCTCTCGGAAGGCGCGCGCGCGTCCCGGCGACGGCCACGCTATTGGAGGCGGCCCAATCGGCCGGCGTGCAGTTGATTGCCGTGTGCGGCGGGGCCGGTGTGTGCGGCAAGTGCCGGGTGCGATGTGTGACCGGTCAGCTCGCGCCGCCCACGGCCAGCGAGCGCGCCGCGCTCAGTGCCGCCGAATTGGAGGCGGGCTATCGCTTGGCCTGCCAGGCTACCCCCGACCCCGATGCGCCAGAGCCGCGCATCCTCAAGATCGAGCTGCCGCCCGCATCGCTGAGCGCGCAGCAACGGTTACAACTCGAAGCGGAGACCCTCCCCATCGCGCCCGATCCGGTCATCATGCCGGCGACGGTGACCGTCCCGCCGCCGCGTCTGGCGCGCCCAGAGGACGGCCCCGATGCGCCCCCCGCCGATTTGCGCGCGGATACGGTGCGCTTAGCGGCGGCGCTGGCCGAAAAGGACATCCCCCGCCCTTTCTTTGGGCAGCCGGTGCTGCGCGAGCTTTCCACACAACTGCGCGCCCACGATGGCTACGTGAAACTCGCAATACGCACCTTGCCTCCCTTTCCCGAAGTGGTGGGGCTTCTGCCCCCCAGCAGCGCCCCTTTAGGGCTGGCCGTCGATATCGGCACGACCAAAATCGCCGCCTACTTAGTTGATCTGACCACCGGCCAGACGTTGGCCCAAGACGGCGTGCCCAATCCGCAAATCGCCTATGGGGAGGATGTCGTCAATCGCATTGCCTACGCCAACCAACACTCCGATGGCCGCGAGATATTGCAATCGGCGTTGATAACCGCCCTCAATCAGTTGATCACCACCCTCACCGCGGCCAGCCACACATCCCCAGAAGCTATCGTGGAAAATGTGGTCGTGGGCAATACCGTCATCCATCATCTGTTCGCCGGATTGCCGGTGCGGCAATTGGGGGAAGCGCCGTATATCGCCGCCGCCAGCGAGGCGTTGGACATCAGCGCGGCGCATCTGGGGCTGAACGGCGCCGCCGGGGCCAAGATCTACCTGCCGCCCAATATCGCGGGCTACGTGGGTGCGGATCACGTCGCGATGCTGCTGGCGACCCGCTCGCACTGGCGCGAACATCCTACCATCGCGCTTGATATTGGCACCAATACCGAAATCAGCTTGATCCTGCCCAATGCGGAGGCCGACCACCCGACCATCCTCAGTTGCTCGTGCGCCTCCGGCCCGGCCTTTGAAGGCGCTCACATCCACGATGGCATGCGCGCCGCGCCGGGCGCCATCGAGCACGTCCAAATCTACGACGGCGCGCCCCATTGGCAGACGGTGCGCGCGCCCTCCGATGCCGGTCCTCCGCCGCCGGTGGGCATCTGTGGCTCCGGCATTTTGGATGCCGTGGCCGAATTGCGCCGCGCCGGCGTCCTCAATCGCGCCGGGCGCATGCGCCCCGCCCCCTACGGCCTCGTCCCCGCCGAAGAGACCGGCCACGGGCGCGATATTCTTATCACGCGCAAAGATGTGCACGAGATTCAGCTTGCCAAGAGCGCCATTCGCGCCGGCATCGAAATTCTGTTGCGGGAAGCGCATCTGACGCCCCAGGATTTGGGGCGCTTTGTCGTGGCCGGGGCTTTCGGCTCCTACTTAGATTTGGATAGCGCGGTCGCCATTGGCATGTTCCCCGATCTGCCCCGCGAGTGTTTCCGCCAGGTGGGCAATGCGGCGGGGGCGGGCGCGCGCCGTCTGCTTATTTCCCAAGCGCAACGCCAGCGCGCCGCCGAACTGGCGGCCCACGTCGCCTATATTGAACTCACCACGCATCCCGATTTCAACGATCTTTATGTGGAGGCTATGTATCTCTGATGACTAAGATTCTCATTTCCGAAGGATCGCTGCTGACCGCCGGCGGCTGGATACCACGCGGCTATGTGTGGATCACCGGGCCGACCATCGCCGCGCTCGGCGCGGGGGAAGCGCCCCAGGCTTATGTGCACCAGGCCGAGACCCACATCAACGCGCGCCATCAAGCCGTGCTGCCGGGCCTCATCAACGGGCACACCCATCTCAGCCAAACGCTGATGCGCGGTCTGGCCGGCGGGCGCGGCCTGCTGCCGTGGCTCAAGGAGCTGATCTGGCCCCTGCAAGCGGCCATCACGCCCGACGATATGCGCGTCGCGGCGCAACTGGGCCTGCTGGAAAATCTGCGCAGCGGCGTGACCACGGTGATCGACAATCACAAAGTAACAGCGTCCCCCGAATATGCCGATATTGTATGCCAAACGGCCAGCGAGATGGGCTTGCGTCTCACCTTGGCGCTCGGATGGAGCGATAAGGGCGCGGGCAACGATGCGCCGGAGGCGATCTTGGCCGAAATGACGCGCCTGTACGAGCGCTGGCACTCATCGCCTTATGTGCGGATTGCCAACGGCGCCATCGCGCTCTGGCGGTGCTCGGCGGGGACGTTGCAGCGCGCTCACGAACTGGCCTGCCGCTTTGACGCGGTGACGCACCTCCACACCGCCGAGACCGCCGACGAGGTGCGGATGTCGCGGGAGGCGCATGGCAAACATCCCATCGCGTGGCTGGCGGATTTGGGCCTGCTGGATGCCGCCACGCAATTGGTGCACGCGGTCTGGGTCGATGACGCGGCGTTGACGTTAGTGGCCCGCAGCGGGGCGACGGTGGTGCATTGCCCGGTGAGCAACGCCGTGCTCGGCTCGGGCATCGCGCCGGTGGCCGAGATGGTAGCGCGCGGCATCCCAGTGCGCTTGGGGACCGACGGCCCGGCCAGCAACGACACCCAAGATCTCTTTGAAACGCTCAAAACCGCCGTGCAACTGGCCCGCGTCTCCACCCTCGATCCGACCGTGTTGCCGCCCGCGACCGCGTTGGCGTTGGCGACCGGCGGGCGCGTGCTCGAACGCGGCGGCCCCGCCGATTGCATCGCCGTCAATTTGAACCACAGTCGCGCGATGCCCGTCCACGACATCGCCTCCGCGCTGACCCTCTGCACCCACGGCTCCGATGTGACGGCCGTCATCGTGGCGGGGGAATTGCTCCTGCATCGCGGGCGCGTGCTCGTGTTGGACGAGGCCGCGCTATTGCAAGAAGGCCGGGCCGTGGCGCGAAGTCTGCGCGCCCGCGCTGGGATCGAGCAAAGCCGGGCAGTGAACTACCCGTCTGAAAGCTGAAGTCGGCTAAAAGCCGACTCAATGCCGGGAAACCTCATCCATTTCAGTCGGCTTTCATTGACCAACAGGTCTACCGACCTGTGGCGAGCCGACTTTAGCTTCTAGCCCGCGATTTATCTGCGGGCTACGAACTTCACCTAAATACCCATCAGAGCCATTAAAAAATATCCGTGTTTATCCGTGAGCTAAGATCAGTTGGCGTCCAGTCGGCTTTCAGACGACCTGAGCTTTGAGCTTATGATTCATCGGCAGGCATAGGCGGCGCAAAGACCGTCTTTTCCGACAATCAAGCGTTACAGCCCCTCATCGTCCATCTTCTTGACACTCGCATCAGACAGGCCATAATTTATGAGGATGGTTTACACTACCCACATCACACTGAGAGAAGATTGGAGGCTTACCCAATGATGAGAGAGTTTCCCCAACCCCGCGTGGTCGTCAGCAAATGCCTGGGCTTTGATCACTGCCGCTACAATGGCGCGATCATCCCGGATGCGGTGGTCGAGCAACTCGCGCCCTACGTGACCTACCTCACCGTCTGTCCCGAAGTCGAGATCGGCCTGGGCGTGCCGCGCGATCCGATCCGCGTGGTGTTGATGGGAGACGAGCGCCGGCTGATGCAACCCGCCACCGGCGCGGATGTCACGGCGCGGATGGAGACGTTCGCCGCCGCGTATCTGGATGGACTGGAGGCCCAGAAGGCTATCGATGGCTTTATCCTGAAGGGACGCTCGCCCTCGTGCGGCATCAAGGATGTGAAGGTCTACGCCGGCCTGGAGAAAGGGCCGCCGCTGCCCCGGAAGGGCATGGGTTTTTTCGGCGGCGCCGTGATCGAGCGCTATGGACATCTGCCCGTGGAGGAAGAGGGGCGCCTGAAGAACTTCACGCTGCGCGAGCACTTCTTCACCAGCCTCTTCACCGCCGCCGATTTCCGCGCCGTCAAGGCGGAGGCGGCGATGGGCGAGCTGGTGCGCTTCCATAGCGATAACAAGCTGCTCCTGATGGCCTATAATGAGCGCGAACTCCGCCAAATGGGGCCGATTGTCGCCAATCCACAGAAAAAGCCGGTGGCTGAGGTGCTCGCCGAGTACGAAACGCATCTCTGGGCGGCGCTGGCGGAACCGCCGCGCCGCACCGCCGGAATCAACGTGCTGATGCACGCGCTCGGCTACTTCTCCAAGCAGCTCTCGTCGGAGGAAAAGGCGTACTTTCTGGATGCCTTGGAGAAATATCGAGCTAAAAAGGCGCCGCTGAGTGTGCCGGTGAGCATCTTAGGCGCGTGGATTGTGCGCTTCGAAGAGCCATATCTGGCGCGTCAGACCTTCTTCGCGCCCTACCCGGAGCCGCTCGTCGCCATCAGCGACTCCGGCAAGGGCCGCGAGGTGAGCTAAATCCCCTAACCCTTGCGAAGGTTGCGGAAGAGTCTTGAAATTAGAGGTGTTTTTGCATATCCGGGCATCAATTGATTGTAAGGCACTCGTGCAACCTTCGCAAGGGTGCGCGAGGAACTATGTGGCCCTACCCTTGCGAAGGTTGCGGAAGAGTCTTGAAATTAGAGGTGTTTTTGCATATCCG
>JBKHCQ010000292.1:0-4876 GCA_046541755.1 Anaerolineales bacterium
TGTAACTTGTAACTTGTAACTTGTAACTTGTAACTTGTAACTTGTAACTTGTAACATTCAACCTATAACTAAGAAACAGGAGAAACTATGGCAACTGTAAAAGTATCCCACGCGCGCAAAGCCTTCGGCGATGTGCAAGCCGTGCGCGATGTCTCATTTGAGGTGCAGCCCGGCGAGATCTTCGGCCTGTTGGGGCCGAACGGCGCGGGGAAGACCACCATGATCCGCATGATGTTGGACATCTTCCGCCCGGACGGCGGCGAGATCTCGATCTTCGACGGGCCGCTCACCGAGGAGAAGAAGAATCGCATCGGCTATATGCCGGAGGAGCGCGGCCTCTACAAGGATCTCAAACTGGAGCCGACGCTGGTCTTCTTGGCGACGCTCAAGGGCATCGACGAGGCGACCGCAAAAGAGCGGCTGGAGGGCTGGCTCAAGCGCTTCGATCTCTACGACTATCGCGATAAGAAGATTCAGGACCTCAGCAAGGGGATGCAGCAGAAGGCCCAGATCATCACCACGCTGCTCCACGATCCCGATCTGCTGATCGTCGATGAGCCGTTCTCCGGCTTAGATCCGGTGAACACGCGGATGGTCAAGGACATCATCGAGGAACTGTGCCAGGCGGGCAAAACCATCATTATGTCCACGCACCAGATGTACCAGGTGGAGGCGCTCTGCAACCGGATCGTGCTCATCCACAAGGGTAGTGTCGTGCTCTACGGCGAGGTCGAGCGCATCAAGCGCGACTTCGCGGGCAACGCCATCGTCCTGGAGGGCGAGGGCGACTTCACTCACCTACCCGGCGTGCTGGAACTACATCGACACAACGGCATTAGCCACCTCACACTGGAGGCCGGAACTAATCCACAGAATGTGCTCCAAGCGCTGCTGAGCCGCGAGAACGTCAAAGTGGAGCGCTTCGAGTTGGCCGAGCCGTCGCTGGAAGACATCTTCGTCTCTGTGGTGCAGGGCGAGCATGAAGCACCCCAGCCCGAAGCCGAGCCGGAGACCGCCGATGCGTGACTTCTGGATTGTGGCCAAGTACGAATATCTCAAAATTGTCCGCCAGAAATCCTTCTTGTGGGCGACCTTGGGCATCCCGGTGCTGATGATCGTGGCGACCGGCGTCAGCATCCTCATCACCCTGGGCCAACGGGGCGATACGCCCTTGGGTTATGTGGATCACGCCGACGTGTTGGCCGATCCCATCCAGCCGCCGTTGGAGGCGGGCGAGGAGATCGTGCCGATGCAGGCCTTCGAGAGCGCGGACGCGGCGCGCGCGGCCCTGATGGATGAGGAGATCCAAGCCTACTACATCCTGCCGGAGACGTATATGCAATCGGGCGCGGTCGAACTCATTTATTTAGACGACTCGCCCGGCGAGAGCGTACAGAACGACTTTGAGAGCTTCTTGCGCGCCAACCTCATCAAAGATCAACCCGAAGCTGTGCGCGAGCGCCTGATAAACGGAGCGACGTTGACCATCAAAGCCATCGAGGGCAGCCAGGAATTAGATATGCAAAATCCCATCAGCTTTATGCTGCCCTTCGCGACCGCCTTCTTCTTCGCCTTCGCGGTGATGACCTCCGCCGGCTATATGTTGCAGGCCGTCACCGACGAGAAAGAAAACCGCACCATCGAGATCCTCATCACCTCGCTGCGCGCCGAAACGCTGATCGGCGGCAAGGCGCTGGCGCTGATGAGCGTGGGCCTCACCCAAATCGCGATCTGGATCGGCGCCGCGCTCCTCGTCCTGACCGTCGCTTCGCCCTTTGTGCCCTTCATCCAGGGCGTTAGCCTGCCGTGGTCGCTGATGGGCATCATCGCCGTCTTCTTCCTGCCCGCCTACACCTTAGCCGCCGGCATGATGACGGCCATCGGGAGCATCGTGCCGGATCTCCAGCAAGGTCAACAGTTCAGCGGGATTCTCAACCTGCTCTTTGTGTTGCCCTTCTTCTTCGTCACCGTCCTGATGTCCGAGCCGAACCATCCCTTGATCATCGCGCTCTCCTTCTTCCCCACCACCTCCTTCATCACCATCACCTTGCGCTGGGGGATGGCGACCGTCCCCTTCGGGCAGTTGGCGATCAGTTGGATAATCCTAGTCGCGGCGGCGATCTTGAGCGTCTGGAGCGCGGCCCGTCTCTTTCGATTGGGGATGTTACGCTATGGGCAGCGTCTCACATTAGATCAGATCCTACACCCCCGACGCGGCGCGGCGTCCCAGGAATAGGAGGCTTTGATGAAAAACATCTGGATCGTCATCAAACACGAAATCATCACGATGGTGACCAAGCCCTCGTTCTGGCTGACGACCTTTCTGCTGCCGGCGGTCATTATGGGCTTCAGCTTCGGCGCGCAGTTGATCGGGCAGCGGATGATCCCCGAAGAAGACGAGATCATCTCCGGCGAGTCCGAGCGCGCGCTGGCCATCGGCTACGTCGATCACGCGGGCATCATCACCGCCCTGCCGGCGAGCATCCCGGCGGAGATGGTCGCCGCCTATCCCGACGAGGAGGCCGCAGCGACGGCGCTCCGCGCGGGCGATATCGGCCAATACTACGTCATCGCCGAGGATTATATCGCGAGCGGCGAAATCGTAGCGATGGAGAAGGAATTTTCCCTGCTGGGGAACCTGCCGCAGCTCGCACTCTTGGAGTTGATCGTCAACTACAACTTAATCGGCGACGAGACGATTGCGCGGCGCGTCGCCACCCCCATCCCCAATCTACAGACCCAAGCCCTGCGCCCCGCCTCCGAGATCAGCGAGAGCATGGACGCGCGCTTCATCGTGGCCTACGGCACGCTCTTCATCTTTTTCTTCGTCTTCACGATGAGCAGCGGCTTTATGCTCCAGAGCGTCAGCCGCGAGAAGGAAAATCGCACCGTGGAGATCCTGCTGGTCAGCCTGGAACCCAAGGAGCTGATGTTGGGCAAGGTACTGGGGCTGGGATTCGTGGCCCTGCTCCAGGTCGCGATCTGGTTAGGCGGCAGCCTCCTCACCCTCAGCCGGGGCGAGACGATGTTGAGCGGTTTGGGCATCGTCCTGGGGAACATCACCCTGCCGGAAGGCTTCCTCGTGTGGGCGTTGCTCTACTTCGTGCTGGGCTACCTGCTCTACGCCTCCGCGCTCGGCGCCATCGGCGCGCTCGCGCCCAACGCGCGCGAGACCGGCCAAGTCACCTTCGTCGTCCTGCTGCCGCTGATGATCCCGCTGTGGTTGAACACCAGCTTCACGCAAGCGCCCAACGGCCCGTTGACGACCGCGCTCAGCCTCTTCCCACTGACCGCGCCGACTTCGATGCTGCCGCGCTTGGCCGTGGGCGGCGTCCCGCTCTGGCAACCTATCGCCAGCCTGATCGGCTTGGCCATCACCACCTACATCTTCGTCGCCCTCTCCGCCCGCTTCTTCCGCGCCGACACCCTGCTCTCCAGCGCCAGCCTCGATTGGAAGCGCCTCCTCCAGGAGGTCAAAAAGGTATTGTAAATTCTTCCTAATTTTAGTACAATTAGGAGAATGACCTCGCAGATGTACAGTTTAATCCATTTTAATGCCAGAAGTTTAATGCCCAGGAGGTAAGCAGATGAGTAACCAACAAATCAATGTGTCATTTTCTCCCAGCTCCCGGAATCTAAACAATGTGCAGCGCGTCCAGCGCACCTTGATCTGGTTCGGGATTTTCTTTCTTATGGGTATCCTAACCGTCGTCGTCACACTAATTCTCTGGTCGATTTGGGCGCCGCTGGGTATGATCGCCCTTGTCATCGGAGGGCTGTTCTCGCTCATCGTGCCGGGCATGATCAGCAATTGTCTCTATATCCTCTCCGAATTCGACCGTGTGGTCGTCCTCAAATTGGGGAAGTTCGTCGGCGTGCGGGGGCCGGGCCGCTTCTGGGTGATCCCCTACCCGCCCTTCAATGAGTCGGTCGCCGCTCAAATCGATAACCGCATCCACACCCGGATGATTAAGGCGGCGGAAACGCTCACGGCAGATAACGTCCCCGTCGGCTGCGAGGCAGTGGTCTTCTGGCGCGTCGATGAGCCTAAGAAAGCCGCGCTCACCGTGACAGATTACCACGAAGCGATCTTCCAAGCGGCGAACAGCGCGCTCAAGGACACCATCGGCTCCCTGGAATTGAGCGAGTTGCTGGGCGAGCGGGATAAAATCGCCGATACCTTAGAGCGCATCATCGATAAGGCCGCCGCGGACTTCGGCGTGGACATCACCTCGGTGGAGATTACGGACGTGCGCGTCCCGGCGGATCTCGTGCAAGAGTTGAGCGTCCTGGCCCAATCGCGCCGCTCGGCTCAGGCCAAGGTCGCCGAGGCCGAGGCCGAGAAGGCCATCGCCGAGAAATTGAACGAGGCCGCCAGCCTGATGAGCGATCGGGCTATGGAGATGTACCGTCTCAACGTGCTGGAGCGCCTGGGCCGCGAGGAGGGTAGCCAAGTCGTGGTCTACGGGATGGGCCCCGCGACCTCCTCTGGGATGGAGCAGGCCATCACCGGCGCGGTCGCCGGCACCCGCGTACCCAAAAATGCCCGGAAACCTAAAATGGCCCCAGAGGATATGACATCAGGGATAGAGTAGCGCGCAATACCCCGACATGACAAAAGCGACGCGGAAAATCCGCGTCGCTTTTTTTGTGATGACCCGCACAGGACTCAAACCTATAACCAATTAGCCAGCTACCTGACACTTTTTCTAACCCTGGCCCTAATCGCAGATGGAGCAGATTAGATTTCAATTTAGACCCAACGCATCACTCAAGATGCACAGAGGGTCACAGAAAGGGGCACGGAGAAAGAGTTTCTCTTGGGCGTATGCAAAACTTGGGGGAGCACGAGCGTCAGACTTCGGAAGTCTACGAG
>JBKHCQ010000293.1:0-4852 GCA_046541755.1 Anaerolineales bacterium
GCACCACATCCACGAAGGCCAACGCGGGTTGCACCTGGCGCGCCAGGCGCGTGGCGGTGATGCAATCCTCGGCCTCGTAGAGTGACGATGAGGGACAGACCTTGCCGATCCGCTTGCCGAGCTGCGTCCGGTAGCGCGCGCTGTCATCCACCAGCAGCACGGTGAGCGATGGCTCCTGCTCCACCGCGCTCTGCGCCGCGTCCTTGGCCCGCGCCATCTCGCGCCCCGGCGTGGCCAGCACCTCTGGATGGCAGAGCGCGTAGTTGTTCGCCTCCAGGCGGCTGCTCACGTCGATGGCGCGATAGAGGGCGGTCAGGTGGTTCTCGATGGTCTTGACGCTGAGGTCCAACGTCTGCGCCATCTTGCGATTGCTGTAGCCCAAGGTGAGGAAGTGCAACAGCTCGCGCTGGCGCTGGGTGAGCAGGGGGCCGGTCACAGGCGGCGGCGCGGGCCGCTCAGGCGAAGGGTGCGCCGGGGCGGAGGCCGGCGCGTCCGGCGCGGGCGACTCGCCGGGTTCGAGCGGCGCTTGATCGACCAGGCGATTGATGAGCGGGCCGGAGATCCAACGATCCCCCGCCAAGATCTTCCGCACGGCAAACTGCAAATCGGAGAGCGGCTGATCCTTGAGGTGATAGCCGGCCACGCCCGCCGCGAGCAGGCCCACCACGTAGGCTTGATCATCGTAGGCGCTGACGACCAAGATTTTGAGCGCGGGATAGCGCTCGCAGATGCGACGCACGTCCTCCACCGGCTCAAAGTCGGGCATGTGGACGTCCAACACCAGGAAGTCGGGGCGCAGCGAGGCCAGCGCGTCCATCAACGCCGCGCCGTCGCCTACCTCGCCCACGACCTCCAGCTCCGGCAGGTGGGTGAGCGCGTTGCGCAATCCCGCCCGCACCACGGCGTGATCATCGGCTAACAGGGTTGTGACGGATTTCATGGTTTTTGGGATTTACTCCGATCAAGGCTACAAAGCAGACAAAGCGACAAATAGGCAAAGCGACAACGGCCCGCTGGCCGTGGGAACCACCGTGCCTATTACCAAACTAATTTTTTAAAGTCCATAAGTTGACTCGATTTCTGTGCAGAGGCTTTCTTTCAGTCGGCTTCCAGCCGACTTTAGCTTGTAGCCCGCGATTTATCTGCGGGCGCGGGGCAATGAGACCGTCCTCCTATTACCGTAGCTGTAAAACGGTCAGAGTCGGCGAAGGCTTCGTCCAGGCGTAGCAAACTACGTCCCGTAGCCTACGCCCTGTAGCCCGCGACTTCAGTCGCCGGGTTGCCCCGCGATGACGCAGCTCACGTGCGCGTTGGCCTCTTCCGGCAGGCCCAGGCGGATGGGGCCGAAGCGGGTTTTGACGGTGGCGATGAGTTCGATGGTCAGGCGGATGCCATCGGCGTCGGCGGGGGCGGCCAGCACGGCGTAGACGGATTGGCAGCCTGCCAGCGGATTTCCCGAATGGTGGATGAAGCGCCAGTAAGGGTTGCTTTCGCCCAGGCCGTAGCCCTCGATGACGGGATGCACTTGGGGGTACTCGATCTCAGCGCCCACCTCCAGAAGCTTCACATCCACCAGATTGACGAACTTGAGTTCCGGCCCCAGGCCCAGCTTGAAGGCCCCGGTCTCCTCGACCGTCTCCCGCTTGGGGAAGAGGTCGTGCGCGACGACCTTGCCATCCCCATAGCGGGGACACAAGTAGGCACGCAGCGTCGCCTCGGCGTAATGGCTGCGATGATCCGATAGCGGATGCAGGGTGCAGCTCAGGCGCACCAACGTATAGCGGCGCGCGACCAGCGAGGCGGGCGGCGTCCACGCCCGGCCCGTCTCGGATTCCATCGCCGCCTCGGCGGGCCAGACCACCGGCTCGCCCAACGTCACGCGGTATGAGGCCGCGCTCTTAGGCGTGAAACTCTCGGTCAACGGTTCCAACCGGCCTTCCCAGGCCACCTGCTCGATTTTGGTGGGGGTTACAATGTGCATCGCGCTCTCTCCTTGTATTGGTTTGAATTATAGGCTTGCTTGGATGGGGTTCGTATGCAAGTATAGTCAATCCTGGCGGAGACGCAATTGGGGGTTGGTTGGCTGGATGCTGATTGCTGGTTGGCTGGATGCTGGATGCTGGATGGGAGCGACGGCTGATCGTCGGAAAGCATCCTGACGCGCCCCTCGGCGAGCCGGGCAGCCGGGCAGTGAACTACCCGTCTCAAAGCTGAAGTCGGCTGCAAGCCGACTCGACGCCGGGAATGATTATCCTATTTTAGTCGGCTTACATTGACCAACAGGTCTACTGACCTGTGGCGAGCCGACTTGAGCTTGTAGCCCGCGATTTATCTGCGGGCGCGGGCGGTGCACGACCACCTTTTCCGACAATCAATCGTCACACCCGTTACTGGGTAGCCATTTTGACCAACGGAAAAACTTACGCTACAATGACACTAGAATGCAAGCAGCCCCCCTCAACCAAATTTGATATTTTACATTTAGGAAATCTTCCC
Source organism: Anaerolineales bacterium (assembly GCA_046541755.1). Taxonomy (GTDB): domain Bacteria; phylum Chloroflexota; class Anaerolineae; order B4-G1; family SLSP01; genus JAAAOZ01. Next base: position 2,497 of record JBKHCQ010000293.1, read on the forward strand.
GGTAGCCGATTCCGTAATTGGGAATTTAGAATTGCAAATTGCGAATAATGCTACTGAGTAAAGATTCAAAATTCTAAATTCGCAATTCATAATTTAAAATTTGTTGCTTTGTCTATTTGCCGCTTTGTTGTTGACATGACAAAAGCGGGCCGGATCACCGGCCCGCTTTTTGGTTGGATGGGTATGCGTCGTTCTATCTACCCGACACTTTTAGAAAATACCTCACGGATTTTCACGGATCACACTCCCCTCGGCGATTAATTGCTCTTGGGCATCCTAATGTCGGTTACGATCACGCTTTCACGCTTCCAAGATACAAATTGCTTCGGGATGGCGCACCCGCAGGGTCAGGCTCTCGGAGAGTGAGAATTCGACGGTATCGCCCGCCGGCCCGATGAAGCCGATGGTCATATCCTGGCCGACGACGAGCGTTATGTTGCGATGATCCGCCGCCAGCACCACGCCGCCATCTTCCAAAATGGGCGCCTTGACGATGCCGTCGGTGATGATCGTGTGTAGGTGTTCCAACTCGCTCTGGTTGCCGTTGGGGTACCGGCGGAAGAGCAAATTGTAGCGCCGGGGCGCCAGCGCCATGGCATAGGGGCCGTGGAAGCCCGCCGCATCCAACGTGGTGATCGCCTGAATAATATCCCGCGCCGCCGTCCCAATATCGTCCCAATCGGCGAGCGTCAAGTTGCTGGCGCCCGAAAGATTCATCAGGCCGGGTAAGCCGGCGCCACCGTTGAAGATCAGATCATCCTCGCGCTCCACACACGCCCGGGCCGCCTGCTCCACCGGTTCGACGTCCAAGTAATGGTGATCGCGCTCGAAGTTGGCCAAATCGCGCGCGCCCAGATCGAAGAATTCCTGGATCAGCACGACGGGAAGAGTCTCGCTGACAATCAGGCCATCATCGACCTCCATATCCCGCAGCGGGATCGATTTGAGGCCGAGGCCATAAGGGCCATCCAAGGGCAACAATCGCCGTCCGGTTAATCGATTCTTGGCAACCTCGATTACCGTGCTGTCCAAGACCTTCCACACATCCGAGCCAAAAGGTGCATCGTCACGCGCTAAGTATTTATTTGCCATTCTATCCTCCTTGTAAAATGAGTTAAATGTTACAAGTTAAAAGTTGAAAGGGGGAGTTACGATTTCAGCGAGCCGATGGTGGTCTCATCATCTGATCCGGCCTCGCCGCCGCGCTTTTCTATCATCTCGCGGACCTCCTCGCGCCCCTCCTCCAGCCACTTAGCCTCGTCGCCGGTCAAGATCTCGAGCAGGTACATAAATTCGCCGATGTGCTCCCGCTCCTCATTGGCGATGTCCACCAGGACCTCCTTCGCCAGGGGATGATCGGTCGCGTCGGCGTGGGCCATATAGAGATGAATCGCCTCGTGCTCGGCAGCGATGTTGAGACGAATTGCTCGAATTAACTCCTCTTTGGTCAATTTGCGCTCTGGGACTTTTCCGCTAAATGGATCTGCAAACTCAGGCATGGATCTATCTCCTTTTCTTGTTAAAAATTGGTGAACTTAAAGCGGGTCAATATAGGGATGACCGCCTACAACAAATTTACTATGAAACGCAAAACATTGCATCTCTTTACTTGTAGATGTAGCTACCTTATTCGCGCAGCAAGCGGAACTCATCGTCTGTGGGGGGAACGCGCTCCACATTTTCTGCGATGGCAATGCCCGCCGCATCGACGATGATGATACGGGCCTGAAGCGACGCATCGAGCGCGATCACCGGCGCGCCCGCGTCATCCATCGGGAGAACGGGCGGCGCGAGCATCCGAAACGCGCCCCGTTCCTCCGAGGCGTCTACGCTCGCAGCGTGGATGCTAGACTTAGGCAAGGGCATCGATAATAGCCCGGCAAAACGCGGGCAGGTCTTTGGGGGTTCGCGAGCTGATCAGATTGCCGTCGCGCACGACCGCCTTGTCCTCCCAGAGCGCGCCGGCGTTGATCATGTCATCTTTGATGGCATAGAAGGAAGTGACCCGCTTGCCCGCGACGATGCCGGCGGAGATAGGCACCCACCCCGCGTGGCAGATCATCGCCACGACGCCGCCACGCTCGAAGACACCCGCCACCAGATCCAACGTCGCCTGATGCCGGCGCATCTGATCCGGCGCGTAGCCGCCGGGGATGATCACCACGTCGAAATCCTCCGGCGCGACATCCTTCGATCCGACATCGGTCTGCACCGGCATGCCGTGCTTGCCGTGATAGGTCGCGCCCTCGGTCGTGCCCACCACGGTGACCTCCGCGCCCGCTTCGCGCATCCGAATGAGCGGATACCACAGCTCCAGATCCTCGAATAATTCCTCTGCCAACACAGCGATGCGCTT
>JBKHCQ010000294.1:0-4850 GCA_046541755.1 Anaerolineales bacterium
TCATCCGCAGGCGCAGGCGGCGCTTGCGAATTTTCTGTCGTCGTCATCTATGGTAAGCCCGGACGTAAACATCCAAGCTCAAAGGGCAAAGCCTCCTTCGGAGGCTGAATCTACGAGCCTGCAAGGCTTTGTTCTTTTAGCGCGGGGACTTCCATCCCCGCGCGAAGAAGGCAAAATTATTACCGAATTAATTTTTTAAAGTCCATAAGTTGACTCCAATGAAAAAAGCTAACAGGTCTCGCAAAGCCGCAAAGTCGCTAAGGAAAAAATAAGGTAACGGTTAATTTTCGTGATCAGAGACGGTGATGGGATGAATAAAATTAAGTCAAACCTTAAAAATCTTGGCGTGAGATCGTCCCCTTCTTTCAGGTGAGTCAGCCGATGGTTTCAACCATCGGCGCGGCGCAGTGGCGAATACTCTATGACAGCAACAACGTGGAAAAATCGAAGCCCGGATAATTTTTACGAGGTCAATGGTCGGTGCAGACGTACCATCTCCCAGCCAGCGCCTTGACGTTGCACAGCGAACCATGAATGTTCGCGCAGATGATGCACGGTGAGCGTGAATTGGAAGGGAAACAGCTCCGGTAGACGCACCAGATCGGCGAAAGGGAGTTCTTCGGCGGGATGAGCGACCAAGGCGGCGGCCAGGAGCCACGCTTCTAAGGCCGGGTCACTTGCGGAGAAGGCATGTGCCCGCAAGGTGTAGGCGTAACGTTGATCCGCCGGAGCTAACATCCCCCAATCGCACAGGGAAGCGATGACGCGGGCGACGGAACGGGGCAGCGAGCCTAACGCGCCCAACTCGGCAGTGAGGCGCTCGCGCACCAACTTGGTGGTGATGGCCTGTTCATAGCGGCCAAATTCTCCCACCGCCACGACGCAACGCCGGAAGAAATCATAGTAGGCTAAGGCGAGTCCGTAATGGAGCCAGAGCCGGTCATCGGGCGCGGCGGTGGCGTGACTCCAGCGAGTGGCGAAATCCCAGAGCTGAGGGAAACGCTCTCGCGAGTGAAACCAGATATTGATGAGGAGATCGACTGTCTTGCGACGGGCCTCGACGCCCTCGATGTCCTGGGCCACGATGGGGGCCAATTGCTCACGCAGGATCTGGGGATCGTCGGTTTCGGCGCTGAGCGTGGCCGCAGCGTCGAGCCAGGGGCGGTACAACGGTCGATTGAAGCCGATGACGGTCTTAGGCATAAGGGTCCTCTTTCAAGATGATACAAATAGCAAAGGGATGGCGCGCGTCATACGAGTCATGCGTCATGCGTCATTTTACGTGTCATTCGTTATTGTGACGAATGGAACAACAACTTCGTCGAGGGTGAGGCCCCCATGGGTGACGACGGTGGCGTCGAAGGTGGCGAAGGCGCGACGTCCTTGGGGCATCAGCACCCAGATGTTCTCGGGCAGCAGGCCGTCTTGATGCCAGCGGATGGTCTCGGCAAAGCCTTGCTGCACGGCCTCGATGGCGTGTTGATCGCTGTAGATGCGCGCGCGTCGACCTCGCGTCTCCACGGTGAGTCCCTCCGAGGGGCGACCAAAGCCCCGCGCTTCAACGTGGCCATGATCGCTGGTCAGGTAGACGGCGAAATCGCGCGCCAGAAGATCTCCAATCAGTGCTTCGATCTGTTGGCCGTAGCTATCCAGCCATACACTCAGGGCGGCCTGGAAGGTCGTCGTGCCCAGGGTAGCATCATGGACCATATTATCGATGGTATTTTCGATCAAGCAGAGCGCGCGGATGCGGGCGCTGTTGATCTCTGCCGGCGGGCCGTTGCGATCTAAAGCCAGGTGGAGGTGCGCGCAGGCATCGAGGCCCAGCTCTTCTCTGGCCCAGAAGGCGGCCCAGTGACGCGGTTCGGCCCGGGTGGCGCCTAATGTGGCGGCGAAATCGGCCGGACGCCGGCCGCTGACCAGCGCTTGCCGGGAGATTGAGGTGATCGTCGGGATTTGGGCCAGCAGCAGGTGCTCATCAAAGCGCCAATCGGGATGGCGGGCGCGCCAGGCAGGGCCGATGATGTGCCAATCGGCCAGGGAGAGGCCATCCAAGATGAGGAGCGCCACGCGCTGATGGCCGCGCCGGCGGCGACGGTAGGCGAGGTAGTGGGGCACGTGGTGGACGTGATGGGGCGTCGGCAGGCGATGCCCGCCCAGCGGGGCGTAGCGTTGGCGCAGCCAGGCGTGGAACGCGCTATCGAGCGTGGACTGGAGCCGCCGGATGGCCGTGTGCTGCGCCGGCGTCAGGGGCTGATCGGGCGCGTAGCGGAGGGCGGTGAGTTCGGCCCAGGCGCGGGCGATGGGTTGCCACAGCTCCCAGCGCGCGTCGCGCAGCGTGGCAGGTGGCTGAGCTTGGAGGCGGGCCAGCAGTTCCTCCGCGCGGCGCGGGCGTGGATCTTCGTCGTGGGCCAACACGGCGGGGCGCGACCAGCCGGGGAGGCGCTCTGGATGCGACACCCGCACCGGCGTCAGCGTGCCGCTGCGCATCAAGGCCGCGAGGGTGTCTTGAAGGCGGTCATCCGTCTCGAAGTGAAGCACGTAATGCGGTGGCGTCTCTTCGATGAGGGCGCCGGTCTGTTGTTGGACGTAGCCCCGCCATTGCTCGCGCACAAAGTCGGTGAAGGCGTCGCGGTCGGTGAGCAGGGCCGGCAGCGGCCAGTCGGCGTAGGTGGGGGTATCGCGCAGATTCTCCAGCAGGTGCTCGATCAGCGGCGCGGGGAGGGGATCGGGCTGCTGATGGTTGTGATCCAGCCAAGTAATGAGGCGGGCGGGCTGGCGCAGGGCGTCGAGGTCGCTGCCGAAGACGTGGCGCAAGATAAAAGCGAGGGTGCGACGGCGAGCCAGACGGCGCGCGGGGGCGGGGGCCTGACGCAATCGCCAGCGCTGGGATGGCGTGAGGGTGCGCACGACCGGATAGGCCAATTTGGGGAAGAAGGTGTGCAGCGCCAGCGTGACGTGATACCCTTGCTGCCATAGATCGTAGGGCAGTTCGTTGAGCGGCCCTGCGGTGACGATGATGAGCGGATGATGGCTGTCCCAGGGATGCGCTTGTGCCACGCGATGGCGCAGGGTGACGGGATCGCGCTCCCGAATGAGGGTGAAGCCGCGCTCATTCAACGCGGTGAGGATTTCCTCATCGGCCAACACGTCGTCGGGATCGCTGACTAACGTGAGGGGATGGGTGTAGGGCGGGAAGTGGGAAAGCACATGGTCAATCATTTGGATCCTGACCAGGGTCTTGAAGTTTTCGCCGCTTGGCCTGCCTACGAATGAATTCGAGGCTGATACCCAAAACCCGTTGAAAACGGGTTGAAAAACTGCTCCAGAAAGCAACCCCAGTGCGTTTTAACACACTTTGGATATCAGCTGGTGGTTTCAACCATCCTAGCCGCTTTGCATAACGTCGGCCACGCAACTCATCCATAATAACCAAGCGTGGCTCGCTCTCTTCGGCCAGAGCTAGCACCTCAGATTCTCCCCGATCTATGCCAATATATACAGCTACATGCTGCGGATCTTGCAGAGATATGCAATGAATCCACGGAGAGGATTCTAAGGTTGCCTGACGTAAGGCCGGCTCTGCTGCCAAGAACTCGTCGCAAACAGCCTGGGGCGCCCACACTTCCCCAAAAAGCTCTCGCAGTAGTTCCAACTTACCCACAGACCACAGGGCGATGAGTGGCGTGTTATTCGTGATGACTGGCTTGACGGGCATCATCTAAATCCTTGGATAGTTCTTCAGGCGTCTGACCAAAGGGTGAAAGTTGATAGCGATTTAGCAAGAACATAAATGTGATCCGTGGTACCCCGGCAAGTTTAGCCGCCAACCCGGTACTAAGTTTCCCCAGTTCGTAAAGTTTAATAGCTAGCAAAAGGCGCGCCTCTGATTCGAATTCCTCTGGCTCTTGTTGCAAGGCCCATAAGAGTTCGGGTGAATATTCTATCGTCACGCTACTCATCGCTACCTCCGATGCTTGGTGTCGTTACTTTTACTCGTGATGCGTGATGCGTGATGCGTCATTCGTCACTCATCATGCGCTAACCCGCAGCCCCGCATTATCATAGTACATCAACAGCTCTGGATCTTCTTGGAGGACGCGCTCCGGCAGGCGCTCGGCGACGTGGACGATGGTGTCGTAGGCGTTGCGCTGCCAGGCGTCGGCAAAGCCCGCGCGCACGGCCTCGGTGCGGAATTTGCGCAGTTGGCCCGATCCCTCGACGTAGGTTTTGAATTCGCGCAGCAGGGCGCGACGCCGCAGTTTTTCCAGGTCGCTGGCTTTGTGGGGGTCGGGCGCGTACCAGCGATCCTCGTCATCCTGGAGGAAGTTCTGTTCTAAGATGGCGCTCAGTTCGGGGAGTTCTTCGTGGCTGGCTTGGTGCAGTTGTTGGAGGAATTGGGGTTGTAGTTCCTGGTAGGTCTGGGGGTGACCGCCGGCCTGTTCATCCAGTTGTTGCCGCAGCCATTGGATGGCGCTTTTCTCGTCGTCGACGAAGAGAGAGAGTTGGGCCACGCTCTCGGCGGCGAGGCGGGCGCGGTCGTACTCGGCCACTTGGCCCGGCAGGAAGAACATGCCATCGCGCTCGACGAAGCGCTCGCGCAGGCCGGCATAGAACTCAGCGGCGGAGAGCGGCACGGTGGCCCCGCGTTGGATGTGAAAGGCGACCATGCGGTCGAAGAGCAGGTAATCCTGGCGCTCGGAGAGGGTCTCCAGTTGGCCGTCCGTTTGGACGACGATGGGGAGTTGGGCCAGGTGCTGGCGCACGAAGTCCCACGCGCCCTCGGCGGTGCCGGATTCTTCCAGGAAACGCTGCTCGAAGCCCGCGCGGGGTTTGTACGCGGAGATGAT
>JBKHCQ010000295.1:0-4840 GCA_046541755.1 Anaerolineales bacterium
CGCACCGATTGCGGGCCGGCCAACACCTCGCGCGTCACACAGAGCCGGCCCAAGTCGTCGGGAGCGAGCCACCATTTGATCAGGCAAATCTCCCCCGCCTCGATCTCGATCCCCGTGATGCAGCGGGGATGGACGGCGCTGCCCGTGTTGAAGTACGGCGCCTCATCGGGCGCGGGGAAGACGGAGCGGTGTGTGTGGCCGCAGATCATCGGCTGGCGGCGCTGGTACGCCCAGGTGATAAGATCCATCTCGACCTTGTTGCGTTTGCTGAAATTCTGCGCCGGGCTGGTCGGATCGTTGAAGCCCAACAGTTGCAGGTTCCGCCACAGGTAGCGCACCATCAAGCGGCTGATCCGCCACAGCCGGTCGCTCATCAAATCGCCCTGATGGCCGTGTACCACGAAGAACTGCCCGCCGCTCTCGCGATGTCGCAGCACCAGCCCCTCGTGCATGATGATCTCCGGGAACAGCTCCTTCGTCTGGCCGTCGCGCTCATCCACGTAGGCGTACAACTCCGCCGCCACGCGCTCTGGATCGCGCCAATCCATGTTGTGATTGCCGAAGAGGAAGAAGAGCCGCTGCGCGAGATAGAATTGGCGCATCAGCCAAAAGACGTGGCTATGCGCGCGTCGGATCTCTGCGAAATCCGCGTTCTCCCACAACTCGTCGCCATCCCCCACCTCGACGTAGGTGAACCCCCGCTCGTAGTAGTGCTTCAGCGCGTGGAAGAAGAGCAGTTGATTATGGGCAAAATCGTCGGCCCAACTGTTATCGCCCCGGTGACAATCGCTGAAGAAGACCAGCTTATCGTCGTCGCCAAACGGCACGATGGGCGCCGTGTGAAAAACCTCGTCTAATCGCCGTTCCACGGATGGTTTTATCGATTTCATAGGATCTCCTCCCTCACAATTTGACTGATCTTGGCTTTGGGTTCCCGCCGTCACGGAAATATCATAGACGGAGTGGAGCATAAGTCAAAGAAGCAAACCCGATTTCCCTTTTCCCCTTCGCCTCATGTGCTATACTAGAACTACACATAACCCATTCGCATCAGGAGTAAGCAGAGGAGGCCGCTATGACGGTATCGAATCCCCACGACCACTTTTTCCGCGCGACCTTCGCCCGGCCCGAGGTCGCCGCCGAATTCGCGCGCCACTATCTGCCGCCGCCCGTCGTCGCGCACTTAGATCTGACCACGCTACAACCGGTCACAGCCTCCTACGTGGATGAAGAGCTGCGCGACCACGTCACCGACCTGCTCTATCAAGTGCGCCTGCAAGATGGCGACTTGGCCTACGTCTACCTCCTCTTCGAGCACAAGAGCTATCCCGATCGGTGGGTCGCATTTCAGTTACTGCGCTACATGGTGCGCATCTGGGACCACGCCCGCCAGCAGGAGCCGAGCGCGGATTTGCCGCCCATCCTCCCCTTGGTCCTCTATCACGGCGAGCAGCGGTGGCGCATCGCCGCCCGATTCCACGACCTGGTGGCCGCCCCGCCCGCCTTCACGGACTACGTCCCCGATTTCCAGTACGCCCTCTACGATCTCTCGACCTACAGCGACGCGGAATTGGTCGGCGCGGTGAGTGTGCAAGTTCCACTCTGGACGATGAAGCACATCTACGACACCGATTGGGAGACCGCGCTCGTCCAATTGATGGCCTTATTGCAGGCGTTGGCCCAGGCCGAGAGCGGATTGGCCTTTGTCGAGACGGTGCTGCGGTACGTCGGGTCTTTCGGATTTTGCAGGGCAACCCCCTCAGTAGCCCTAAAAACAGCCAGGAATCGCGTGTTTGTGGGGATCACAGACCTTTTTCGTGTCGTTACTAGGTTGTGGGTGGGGATAGGACGATTGCATCCGGCGAATTCTTGAAGAGCCAGTACGTCTCCGCAGCGGCTGGCTCGCTCGAACGTGATGAGTTGAAACACGCATTAGAAGAGAATATGCCACACGATGGAGGTGCACTGATGCAGACCATTGCCCAACAATGGATCGAAGAAGGAATGGAGAAGGGGATGGAAGTAGGTTTGCAAAAAGGACAGGAGCACGGCGCTATACAGGCCACACGAGAAGGCATCTTTGAGCTACTGGACGTGCGCTTCGGGAAGATTCCTCCCTCAGTAGCGGCTGCCTTAGCCGAGATCCACGACCTGCCGCGCCTGAAAGCCTTGTTCAGACAAGCCGCCACGGCGGAGACGATAGAGGAATTTCAGAGAGAGTTAGGATAGGGGGATCTTCAAGATGCGGGCCTTGATGGACACCATCGCCCAAGAGTGGATTGCAGAAGGGCGGAGACGTGGCGGGATCTACACCACACGTGAGGCCATCTTTGAGCTACTGGATGTGCGCTTCGGGAAGATTCCTCCCTCAGTAGCGGCTACCTTAGCCGAGTTCCACGACCTACCGCACCTGAAAGCCTTACATAGACGCGCCGCTACGGCAGAGACGATAGAGGAATTCGAGAGAGAGTTTAGGATAGGGGTTTTCTTCAAGACGAAGGATCTGATGGATACAATCGCCCAAGAATGGAGCAAAGAAGGGCAGAGACGTAGCGCGATCTATACCAAACGCGAGGCCATATTTGAGTTGATAGACGTGCGCTTCGGGAAGATTCCTCCCTCAGTAGCGGCTGCCTTAGCCGAGATCCACGACCTGCCGCGCCTGAAAGCCTTACACCGACAAGCCGCCACGGCGGAGACGATAGAGGAGTTCGAAGGCGAATTGGGCTAAGGCAGGCATTGTGAGGTGCAACGCACTTTTCGGCTTGTCACTAGGCACATTCTGCCTGAGACGCGGCTTTCCTTTATTTCAAGTGCGTTGCACCTTGCTCAATTCATGACACTAAACTGATACTTTTTTGACAATCAGCCGTCGCGCCCCTTCGGCCCCCTTCCATTCGCATCACTCCCCGTTTGATGTATACTTCCTCCAATGGAAACGTTGACGACAAAGCCAACCAAGCCGCGCCGCACCCTAGCCTGGACGCTCCTGATCATCGGGCTGTGCCTCTACGCGCCCTTCCGCAGCATCTCCTTGGATGATTTCGACGCCTACAGCTTCGCCTTGGCCTTGGAGCGGTTCGATCTGGCCTTGCAGCAGCCCCAACCGCCGGGATTCCCCATCTACGTGGGGCTGGCGCGCTGCCTCTATACATTCACAGCCGACCCCCTCGCGGCGCTGACGTGGGTGAGCGCGCTGAGCGGCGTCGCTGCGCTCCTCCTCGTCTACAAGATCGGGCGCCAATTCGACCCCGCGCGCCCGTTCACCGGCGTCGCGGCGGCCCTCTGGCTGGGCCTGACGCCGCTGGCCTGGCTCACCACCGAAAAGGCGCTCAGCGACGCCGCCGGCCTGGCGGGGATGCTGCTCCCGCTCTGGCTGTGGGCGCGCTGGCAGCGCTCCGGGCGCGGCCTGGCCCTCGCCGCCCTGACCAGCGGCCTCGCGCTCGGCATCCGACCGCAGAACGCGCTCCCGCTCGCCCTCTACATCGCCTACGCCCTGCTCGCCCCCAGCCTGGAGGATGGGGATCGGCAACGGGGCGCGCGGCGAACGTGGCTCCTCACCGGGGCGCTGGGCCTCTGCGGCGTGCTGCTCTGGCTGATCCCCACGGCGTGGGCGGCGGGCGGATTGGACGCCTACATCGCGCAGATCCGCGCGCACGCGGCCCACGTGGGCCAGGCCGATTCCCTCTGGTCGCTGAGCGTCCCCCTGCCGACGGCCCTCCGCTATCGGCTCCTGGCCTTTGGCGATACGCTGCTCACCTCGCTCGTCGGCGTCGAGCTGTTCACGCCGCTCTCGCTGGGGGATGGCGCGCGCTTAGGCGCGCTGGCGCTCGTCGTCGGCGTGGGGGTGGCGCGGGCGGATTGGCGGCGGCGTGGGACGTGGGGCCTGCTCATCTGGACGTTGCTGATGGCCGGGCAGATCGTGTTTTACGTGACGTTGGATCGTCCGCGCTTGATGCTCCCGCTGCTGCCGCCGCTCGCGCTCCTAACGGCGAGTGGGTGGGCGCGCATCCGCCGGCCCCGCTGGCTTCCCTCGCTGCTGATGGCCGTCACCTGCTTAGTCCTGCTGATCCAGGGCGCACCGTTGGCCGCGACCATCGCGACGACGCCCGCGCCGCCGGCCCAGGCGACGGCCTACGTCGGTGCGACCTATCCGCCGGAAGCGACGCTGATCGCGGCGGCCGGCTCCTTCCGCGCGGTGCAGGTCGAGCTGCCGGACTATCGGCTCGCCTACCTCTACCGCTTCGAGCCGGAGGCCGCGCGGGCGGCGCTGGCGGAGCGGCGCTACGTCGTCGTCTTCGACCGCGATAAGTTCCCGCCGGAGGCGATGGCGGCGCTGAGCGACGACGGGCGCTGGGTCACGCTGGAGGAGAAAACCTTCGTCCGGGACCGGCGCGTGCACACGCAACACGACCAGGTGCGCGTCCAGGTGCTGACGCCGGCCTCGCAGGTACCGACCTCGGCGCTGCGCCTGCCCGCCGACGGCTGCATCGATCTCGGCGGGGGCGCGGACGGGCGCTATCTGGGAGCGGGCTGGTTCCGACCGGAGGCCATCGGCGGGACGCAGGGGCGTTGGGCCGGCGGGACGTTGACCTCGACGGTGCGGGTGGCGCTGCCGGAAGCGCGCGCCTATCGCCTGCGAGGACGCGCGTTGGCCTTCCCGCCGGAGCAGACGATACTTCTGGAGATCGATGGTCGGCCCATCGAGACTCGCGCCTTGCCCCAAGCGTGGACCGAATTCGAGATGCAGATCCCGGCCACAGCACTCTCATCATCACAAGAAGAACAGGCGACGACGCTGGCGTTGATCCATTCGGAAGCACAATCCGCCTTCGAGGCC
>JBKHCQ010000296.1:0-4806 GCA_046541755.1 Anaerolineales bacterium
GATTCGCGCACCAGCAGGGGGCGCAGCGCTTCCTGCGCTTCTTTGAGCGCGTTCTCGGCATAGACGGACTCTTTCGTCAGCACCGCGTCGGCGTCGTAGCCCATCTCTTTGAGTCGGGTGCGGAGCGTCGCCGGCTGGTAGCGCGCGTTGATCAGGTACTCCAACGCCGTCAGCCGGCGCGCGCCGAAGAGCGCCTTGAGCGCGGGCCGATCCGCCGCCAATGCCTCGTCACGGCTGACGGTCTGCGCGAACGTCGTCTCTTTTCCATTCGTCACTTGGAACGTAATCTCTTCGTCATCCCCTAACGGCGCCCGCCCGGCCACCCAGACCGCGCGGCCGCACGGCAAATCCCCCATATCGATGATCGTCTCGCCCTCATTTGTTACTACGTTGCGACCGGCGGAGAGGCCGCCGCCCCGGTCGATCTTCAGGCGGAGGTCGGTCAGCACCGGCTCGGCCCAATCGGCCAGCACGCCCTCCAGCGCCGTGGTGATGTCCTCCGCGTCGGGGTTGCTGGTGAGGAAGTAGGCCTGGCCGCCGCCGCGCTCGGCCAGCTCGTTGGCCACCTGGCTGTTGGGCGCGGCGTCGATGCAGATGACGCTGATGCGGCGGCGCTTGTTTTTATGCGCCTCTTTGTCGGCCAGACGAAAGATGCGCCCGGCGTCGGTGACCTGCGCGTCGGTGACGACTAAGACGTGGCGCGAGCGCTCGGCGCGGTTGCGGCGCTTGAGCGCCAGCGCCTGCTCCAGCGCGACGCCCAAGTTGGTGCCGCCGCTGTCGCGGTTCTTGTCGAGATAGCGGGCCGCCGCGTCGAGTTTGGCCTCGGTGGCCGGCTGGGGCTGGCGCGCGAACCACTTGGTGGTGTTGTGGAAGAGGCCCAGGTCGAAGAGGTCGTGCGGCAGGAGGCTGCCCAAAAAGCTGTTGACCGTCCAATCGGACGCGGCCCACTTGGCCCCGCTCATCGAACCGGAGTGATCCACCAGCAGGATGACCTCGCGAGGCACGCCCGCGCCCGGCTCGTGGGTCGCGGGCGGCGCGACGAGCGCCAGGAAGTAGAGGTCGTCGGATTCGGCGTCGGTGTGGAGGAGCACGCTCAGCGTCGGGTGATCCGGCGCCTGGCGCGGCGACCATTGCAGCACGAAGTCGCGGTCGGGGAGCACCTCGCCAGCCTCCAGACGGACGCGGCGGTCATGCTCGTTCTGCGCCTCATCCTCCGCCGTCACATCCAGCGCGTGGGTGGGGCTGTGGACGGCGTCGACGGCGCGGAGCACCACATCCAACGAGAAGCGGTGGCCCGGATCGCGCAGGAGCGCCAGCGGCTGGCCGTGAGCGTGCCGCGAGCCAAGCTCATCCTCGCGGACGTAGCGCGGCGCGGTGGTCAGCGGCGCCCGCAGCAGCCACCCGGCCTGATCCGCCTGGGCGCGCGCCAACTGGACATAGTCCGTCTCGATGACGACGTCCTCATCCGGCCGCACGCCCGCCACGCGCAGCGTGAAGACATCGGGCGATTCGCGGGTGAGCAGGGCTGCCTGCTTGTGCTCCTCCACGGCCTCCGCGTACTCCTGCTCCGCCGACGCGCGCTCCTTGAGTTCTGTGGCGATCTCGACCTCGCCGAAGCGCACGGTCACGTGGGTCACCGCCGCGTCGCCCGGCAGCGGGAAGCGATAGATCACCTCCAAGACCTTGTCGCAGACCTCGCGGCTGTAGCCGTAGGTCTGGGCTAAGGTCAGCGCCGCCAGCGGCCCGGTGATCTCGCCGCGAAGCTGGGTGTGTTTGAGCGGCACAAAAAGCTGTGCTTCCGGCGCTTCTTTTGCATCCCCATCGCTCACGACCTCCAACAGGCCAAAGCCATCGGGTCGTGAGTTGTAATACGCCCGCTTGTTGAACATGTTACCCTCCTCATCTGGCTATGACGGCACTCCACTGCGTTACGTGCCTGACTACGAACTCTAAGATGGTTTGTAAAGATGTTGGTCGTGATGCGTGGAAAGGTCGCCAACGCCGCTTGCGGCAGCGCCTCCAATTTGTAGCAGCGGATCATCCGCCCGCAACACCGGACCCTCGGTGTTGATGACCCGCTCGATTTGGGCGATGTACTCGGCGACCGCTTCCCAAATCTGATGCTCTACAGAAGCGCCGCCGGTCTGGCTGATTTTCTTTAGTTGATCCAACAGTTCTCGCGGCAATGATATTTCTGTGCGTATCATCTCGCTCATAGGTCACACCATCACTTTGGGCTGATATTCACCCCAGACGCCGCGCAGGACGCCGCAGATCTCGCCTAGGGTGCAGTCGGCGGCTACGGCCTCGATGAAGAGCGGCATCAGCGGCTTGCCCGCCGTCTTGGCCGCGTCCTCGATGCGGGAGAGCATCGCAGAGGCACGCTCGTTATCGCGACGCTGGCGCAGTTCGGCCAGGTGCGCGCGCTGGCCCTCTTCGATGGCGGGATCGACTTTGAGTTGCTCTAATTCGGTCTTGTCCTGATTCTCATCGTTTTGGAAGCGGTTGACGCCGACGATGACCTGCTCGCCGCTCTCGACCGCCCGCTGCGCTCGATAGGCCGCCTCGGCGATCTCGGCCTGCATGTAGCCACGGTCAACGGCCACCGCTGCGCCGCCCATCTCGTCGATGCGCTCGATGTAGTCGCAGGCGCGCGTTTCGATCTCGTTGGTGAGATGCTCGATGATGTAGGAGCCGGCCAGCGGATCGACTGTGTCGGCGACGCCGGACTCGTGCGCGATGATCTGCTGCGTGCGGAGCGCCACGCGGACGCTCTCCTCGGTGGGCAGCCAGAGCGCCTCGTCCATCGAGTTGGTGTGCAGCGATTGGGCGCCGCCCAGTACCGCCGCCAGCGCCTGGAGCGTGACGCGCACGACGTTGTTCGTGGGCTGCTGCGCCGTCAGGGTGGAGCCGGCGGTCTGCGTGTGGAAGCGCATGCGCCACGAGCGGTAGTTCTCCGCGCCGAAGCGTTCCTTCATAATGCGCGCCCACATCCGCCGGGCCGCGCGGAACTTGGCGATCTCCTCCAGAAAATCGTTATGGGCGTTGAAGAAGAACGAGAGGCGCGGCGCGAAGGCGTCCACCTCCAGGCCGGCGTCTAAGGCCGCCTCGACGTAGGCGATGCCGTTGGCCAGCGTGAAGGCGATCTCCTGCACGGCCGTGCTGCCCGCCTCGCGGATGTGATAGCCGCTGATGCTGATGGGGTTCCATTTGGGGACGTTCGCCGCGCCGTAGCGGAAGGTGTCGGTGATCAGGCGCATCGAGGGCTGGGGCGGGAAGATGTAGGTGCCGCGCGCGACGTACTCCTTGAGGATGTCGTTCTGGATGGTGCCGCGCAGTTGCTTGGGCGCGACGCCCTGCTCCTGCCCCACGGCGATGTACATCGCCCAGAGGATCGCGGCGGGCGAGTTGATCGTCATCGAGGTGCTGACCTTATCCAGCGGAATCTCCTGGAAGAGTGTGCGCATATCGTCCAGACAACTAATCGAAACGCCGACCTTGCCCACCTCGCCGATGGACATCTCGTCGTCGGCGTCGTAGCCGAGCTGCGTCGGCAGATCGAAGGCAACGGACAGCCCGGTCTGGCCCTGTTCCAGCAGGTAGCGATAGCGCGCGTTCGACTCCTCGGCGGAGGCGTAGCCCGCATACTGGCGCATCGTCCAGAAGCGCCCGCGATACATCGTGGGCTGCACGCCGCGCGTGAAGGGATATTCGCCGGGGAAGCCCAGATCGTCCAGATAATCGACCTTCACCTCCGGCGGGGTCTTGATCTGCTCCAGCGGGATGCCCGACGCGGTCTTGAACGCCTCGCGCCGCTCCGGGAAGCGATCCGTGACCTTCTTCAGCGTCGTCGCTTGCCAGCGTTCCATTTCCTCTAAAATCTTCTTCTCATTCTCGTTCGGCGTCATAGGTTCTCTTGCCTCCATAAGTTAAAATACAGACCTTGATGAACTATTAAGTATCCGCTGCTAAACTGAGAGTTAAACGTGATGCGGGTGAACCTCGGCTGTTTGAGGTGTTGATTGGTTTGTTGATTCGATATCTTGTGGCGTCACCGATAGTAAAAACTTCTCGAGGCGCTTTACCAGAGGGTATTCTCGAATAGCCGCTATCGTTTGAGGTCGGTCGCTTATATCATCGAGAAGGCGTCGTAATGTCGCTGAATAAGACTCAGGTTGCAGGATCTCGAGCAAGAACTTCTTGGGCGCTAGCTCCGCAAATTCGGTTTCCATCTCGGAGAATTCCGACCGGTTAGCTAAGTCTCGAATAAAATCCCAATCCTGAACCAACAGGATCTCTATTTCTGGCACTGCTAAACAAACCAAAAATTCAACGCCAGGGGATGCTTGATGGAGAGCGTTTTGCAAGAGACCGCGCTGCTCCTGAACCGATGATTCAACTGAGGTATCGGCGTCAACCACCAAAGCGACCGGGATTTCCTCCATAGCAAGGACCGAGCGAGCCAATGATTGAGCCGAATAGCGTCCGGCCCCCACGATAAACTCAACAGAAGCAAGAGACTGTGGATGTAAGACCGTCTCCAAAATCTCTCGATCTGTCTCTCCTTCTGTAATAACATAAGCCTTGGTCATCATATTACACCTCGCGTAATATTATAATCTGGCAAGCCCTTTGCCACACAAATACGATATTTCGCAGCCACCCCTTTACAGAAGTACTTATTGCGAAGCGCGAATTCTATCTCATCGCCGCCCCACAAGAGGATGATTTGAGGCGCCGTGAACCGGGCCAGCAACAAGGCCAACTCCGTAAATCCACTTCGACTGAATGCAATGCCTATTACCC
>JBKHCQ010000297.1:0-4806 GCA_046541755.1 Anaerolineales bacterium
GGGGCGACGCGGTCATCCTCGACTTGCGTTTCCCCAATCATCTTACTCAAGTGATCTCCCTGCACGCCTGGGAGATGATGTAACTTTGGATGCGACGTGCGCGGTGACGATCTACGCCATCCGCGCGCGTCGCTGTAGTTCTCATACCAGCGCTTTCTCCTCATCCTCGGGCTGGATGGATTCTAGCAATTTCTCCGCCACTGCGCGATTCACGGCCCGCGATTGGCCCTTCTCGGCGTCCGCCGTGATGACCCCCATATCGGTGAGCAAATCGACCATCCGCGCCGAGCGGGTGTAGCCGATGCGCAGCTTACGCTGTAACATCGAGACCGAGGCGCGATTTTCCTCCAAAAAGATCGCCACCGCCGAGGGCAGCAGCTCATCCTCGAACTGCGCGGCGGCTTCCACCTCGTCACTGAAATCCGGGAAGAGCGCGGCCTGTTCCAACGCAGCCGCCGGCCCGCGCGCGGGCGGGATCGGGGCCTGTTGGGGCGCTTTGCCCGGCTCCACGGCCTTGCGCCAGTAGGAAATCAGGCGGGCCATCTCGCGATCCGAGACGAACGCGCCCTGCAAGCGCTTGGGTTGGCTGACATCGGGCGGCATAAAGAGCATATCCCCCTGCCCTAAGAGCCGCTCGGCGCCGGGAACGTCCAAAATCACGCGCGAATCCACCGAGGACGCCACTGCGAACGCGATCCGCGCGGGGAAGTTGGCCTTGATCAGCCCGGTGACCACATCGACGCTGGGGCGCTGCGTGGCGATGACCAGGTGGATGCCCGTCGCCCGCGACATCTGCGCCAGACGGCAGATCACTTGCTCGGTCTCCGTGGGCGATTGCATCATCAGATCGGCCAACTCATCGATGAGCACGACGATGTAGGGGATAGTCGGCTCCTCCGCTTGCGCGTCCATCTTTTCCACGCGGCGATTGAAGTCCTCGATGTTGCGCGCGCCGATTTCGGCGAAGCGCTTGTAGCGGCTGTCCATCTCCCGCATCACCCAGCGCAGCGCCGGGACGACGCGCTCGACGTCGACGATGACGGGCGACAGCAGGTGCGGAATCCCGTTGTATTGGGTCAACTCCACCCGCTTGGGATCGACTATCAGCAGTCGGAGGGTGTTGGGCGTGTTCTGGAGCAGCATCGCGGTGACGAGCGCGTTGACGCAGACGGATTTGCCCGCGCCCGTCGCGCCGGCGATGAGCAGGTGCGGCATCAGGCGGAGATCGGCCACCGCCGCTTGCCCGGAGACATCCTGCCCCAAGCCGAGCCGCAGCCGCCCCTTGGTCTTTTTGAATTGCGATGATTCCATCACGTCGCGCAGGGAGACGACCACCGTCTCCTCATTGGGCACCTCGATGCCCACCAGGCCCTTGCCGGGGATGGGCGCCTGGATGCGGATGCTGCGCGCGGAGAGCGCGAGCGCCAGATCATCGGCCAGACTGGCGACCTTGCTCACCTTGACCTTGGTCTTCTTGCCGGTGCGCCGCTGGATGAAGAGCGGCTGCACGCCGAACTGGGTCACGACCGGCCCGTGATTGATTTCCTCGACCCGGACGGGCGCGCCCAGGCTCACTAAAGTTTCTTCGATGATGCGGGACTGTTGGCGGATCAGGTTTTCACTGTAATATTGCTCGCTGCCTTCTTCTAGCATCTCGTGGACTACGGGCAAGCGCCATGTCTGGGCGCCGGCCGTCGGCGTCTTGATGCGCACATCCAGCGCGTCGTCGTCTTCATCGTCGTCGTCATCGTCGTCGCGTCCCCCATTTCCCCCATTGATGGCCGGCTCTCCCTTTTTCTGTTTGCTGCGCCGAGAGCGGCGAGACTTCTTGCCCGAGGCCGTCGCAGAGGTGGCTTTCTCCACCGGCTTATCTCCATTCTCATCGCTCTCGCCCTCGTCCTCGGCCGCTAAATCGGGGAAGGGGATCTGCATCGCGCCCTGGGATGTAGCGGTCTGGCGCGCGCGCTTGAGGCGACGCGCGATCCACTGCGCGGCCTCCGCCGGTGAGATGCTGGCCGTGAGCGTGACGACAATCACCCAACCCATCAGCAGCGTGATGATGATCCCGGCCAGGCCAAGCCATTCCAGACCCAGCTCTAACAACTGCGCGCCGATCCACCCGCCGCCGCGCCCTAGATCTACCCACGCATCCAGCGCAACTGCTGGCTCCAGCAAATGCACGATGAGGTGCATGGTCGTCAGGAGGATGAAGAAGCCCAGGCCAAGCCCGACCAACTGCTCCGCATCGGGGATAGGAAGGCGCTCGCCCAGACGGCGGAGGATCAGCCACAGGCCGCCCGCGCCAAGCAGCGCCGGCATCAGGTAAATGCCCCAGCCGAACGCCGTGGTCAGCGCCTGCACCCACCAATCGGTCAGGCTCCCGCGCTGCACCGAAATCAAACTCAGCAGGGTCAGCAGGGCCAGGAAAAAGAGGCTCCAGCCTAATAAATCCAACTGGCGTTTGGCGCTGATTTGGATGTTGATCTTTTTCTTTTTTCTACGTGCCATAAGGTCTCTTTTTTTGAAGGGTGTCTTGATGGGTGAATAAACTGCCAGCTACGGCTTCGGCCCGAGGGCCGTCGTGATCGCTTCGCTCAGCGAGCGCACGGGGAGCAATTCCAGACCATCGGGTTGGGCGAGTCGCCGCCGCTGCATCGCGCGCGGGAGGATGACCCGCTCGAAGCCCAGACGCGCCGCCTCGCTCATGCGCGCCTCGATCTGCGAGACGGAGCGCACTTCTCCGGAGAGGCCCACCTCCCCGACGATGGTCAGATCCGCCGGGACGGGCTGGTCGCGGACGCTGGAGGCCAGCGCCACGGCCAGCGCCAGATCCGCCGCCGGCTCCTCGATGCGCAGGCCGCCAACGACGTTGGCGAAGACATCCTGCTCCGAGAGTCGGACGCCCACGCGCCGCGAAAGCACAGCGATGACCAACAGCAGCCGGTTGACATCGACGCCGTTGGCCGTGCGGCGCGGATGCCCGAAGCTGGAGTAGCTCGCCAACGCCTGCAACTCGACCAGCAGCGGGCGCGTGCCCTCCATCGTGATCGCGATGGTGGAGCCGGGCACATTGACCATTCGCTCGGCCAAGAACGCCTCCGAGGGGTTTTCGACCTCGATCATGCCGCGCGCTTGCATATCGAAGACGCCCACCTCGGAGGTGGCGCCGAAGCGATTCTTGACGCTGCGCAGCAGCCGGTAGGTGTGAAACGGATCGCCCTCCAGATAGAGGACGGTATCGACGATGTGCTCCAGCACCTTGGGGCCGGCGATAGATCCCTGCTTGGTGACGTGGCCCACGATGAAGACGGGCACGCCGTGCTCCTTGGCCCAGCGCTGGAAGTGCGAGGCGCAATCGCGCACCTGGCTCACGTTGCCCGGCGCGGAGTTGTTGCCCTCCACGCGCATCGTCTGGATCGAATCGATGACGAGCGCCTGGAGCTGCGGGTGCATCTGATTGGCTTGGTGCAGGATCGTTGCGACCTCGACCTCGGGCAGGAGGTGCAACGGATCGCCCTGAATATCAAGGCGCTGCGCGCGCATCTTGATCTGCTGGGGCGATTCCTCGCCGGAGACGTAGAGCACGGGCCGCTCGGCATGGCCGATTTGGGCCGCCACTTGGAGCAGCAGCGTCGATTTGCCGATGCCCGGCTCGCCGCCGATCAGCACCATCGAGCCGGGCACGAGGCCGCCGCCCAACACGCGGGCGAATTCGCCCATCGGGATGGGCAGGCGATCCACCGGCCCGGATGTGATCTTGCTCAGCGGCTGGGGGCGGTGTTGCATCGGCGCGCCGTGGTGCGCTGCGCTGCTCTCCTCTTTGGAGGTAAGTATCACCTCCTCCATCGAATCCCACGCGCCGCAATGCGGACAGCGTCCCATCTGCTTGACGTAACTCCAATTGCACTCTTGACACACCCAGCGCGTTTCTTGTTTTGCCATACGCCTCCTGTCATACCGTTTGTACCGTCTGCCTGCATGATACCAGAACATATATTCTAATACAAGCATCGGTTTCCGGTTGACCTCATTTGTTGTACTCTGAAACAGCGGATTTGCAACTGATAGGTTGGGAAAGCGGTGTGGGCAAACGAAGCAGTTCTAAGGCATCTGAGATGCACGAGGTTGTGTGGTAGGCCCTTTAACACGCGCATCAACCCCACTTCGTTTGCCTTGAGCTTGATTAAGGATGCTCTGGAGCACCCAGGGCGATTTTTCCGGTCGATTTGCTTCGAATTCCCGGTGTTCTATCTACTTTGAGCGATCTGCTAATTGTGTTACACTAGTCACAAAGTTGAGGATTAAGACTAAGAATTAAGGATTGAGGATTGAGTCGATGGCAATTCAATTGTTGGCCGATGCGATGTTGGGAAAGTTGGCCCGGTGGTTGCGGATGCTGGGCTACGATACGCTCTATATGCGCGGGGCCGATGCGAAGATCGCGCATCACGCGCGGGCGGAGGGGCGCGTGCTGCTCACGCGGGATCACGAGCTTTCCAAGCGTCGGGGCTTGACGACGGTGTTGATCGATGCGCAGAGGTTGGAGCCGCAGCTTGAGGAGGTGATCGCGGCGGTGGGGCCGCCGCCCTCGGATGCGCCGCCGCGATGCATGGCGTGCAACGTCCCGCTCCGTCCCATCACCCCGGACGAGGCGCGCCCGCACGTCCCGCCCTACGTCGCTCAAACCCACGAGCGCTTCCAGCGTTGCGATCGATGCGGCAAGGTGTACTGGGAAGGCACGCACTGGCGCGGCATTCGGGCGCGATTGGATAAGGTGTTGAACTCGGATGCAACCCGCTAACGGCC
>JBKHCQ010000298.1:0-4797 GCA_046541755.1 Anaerolineales bacterium
CGGGCGTGTGGACGGGCTTGAGCTTGAGTGCGGGCGACCAGATCACCTTGACCATCGTCGGCACGCTGGATGCGACCTTCACCGGCACGCTCCAGAACACGGCCATTGTCACGCCCTCGGGCGCGACCGATCCCAATCCAAACGACAATGAGGATGACGACAGTAACACCTCGCGGCACAAGGCCGACCTTGCGCTCACCAAGACGAGCGCGCCAAACCCGGCGATTCCGGGCGAGGCCATCACCTACACCTTAGTCGTCGCTAACGCCGGGCCGAATGCTATCTCTGCTATCACCCTGACCGATGATCTCCCGGACGCTATTCAAAGCCCCAACTACACCCCCAGCATGGGCGACTATGAGGAGACCACGGGCGTGTGGACGGGCTTGAGCTTGAGTGCGGGCGACCAGATCACCTTGACCATCGTCGGCGCGCTGGACGCGACCTTCACGGGGACGTTGCAGAACACGGCGTTTGTCACGCCCACCGACGCCATTGATCCCGACCCCGATAACAACGAGGATGACGACAGCAACCCGGCCAGCCCCGAGGTCGATCTGGCGTTGAGCAAGACGAGCGCGCCGCGTCCTGCTGTGCCCGGCGCGGCCATCACCTACACCTTGGTCGTCACCAACGCCGGGCCGAGCACCATCTTCGCCATCACCCTGACCGATGATCTCCCTGACGAGATTCAAAGCCCCCACTACGATCCCAGCGTGGGCAGTTACGACGAGGCCACCGGGGCGTGGACGAACCTGAACTTTGACGCGGGCGACCAGATCACCTTGACCATCGTCGGTACATTAGATGCGACCTTCACCGGAACGCTCCAGAACACGGCCATCGTCACGCCGACGAACGCGACGGAACGCGATCCCGGCGATAACGAGGATGACGACAGCAACCCGACCCGCCCCGAAGCCGATCTGGCGTTGAGCAAGACGAGCGCGCCAAACCCGGCGATTCCCGGCGAGGTCATCACCTACACCTTAGTCGTCGCCAACGCCGGGCCGAGCACCGCCTTCGCCCTCACCCTGACCGACGATCTCCCGGACGCTATTCGAGGCCCCGCCTACACTTCCAGCGCGGGCAGCTACGACGAGACCACGGGCGCCTGGACGGGCCTGAGTCTGGGCGCGGGGGAGATTATCACCCTAACTATCGCCGGCACGTTGGATGCGACCTTCACCGGCACACTCCAGAACACAGCCATCGTCACGCCCACCGGCGTGATCGATCCCAATCCCGACAACAACGACGCTGCTGACAACAACCCGGTTAGTCCCCAGGCAGATCTCGTGCTGAGCAAGACCGCCTCCGATGCCACGCCGGACGTGGGCGACGAGATCGCCTTCACCATCGTCGTGACCAACGCCGGGCCGAGCGCCGCGACGGGTATCGAAGTGATGGATCAGTTGCCCAGCGGCTACACGTATGTGGATGCTTGGGCGAGCGTGGGAAGCTACACGGTGACGACTGGTTGGTGGATGATCGGTGACTTGGCGGTGGATGCAACCGCGACCCTGATCGTCACCGCCACGGTCAACGCCACGGGCGACTACACCAACGCCGCCGAGGTGATCGAAGTTGATCAAGATGATCCCACCTCGACGCCGGGGGATGGCGAGGGCGACGACTACGACGAGACCACACCGACGCCCAATCTGGTAGCTGATCTTGGCGTGGACAAGCGCAGCGCGCCGCGCCCCTACGAAATCGGCGGCCCGATTACTTACACCTTGGTCGTGACCAACGCCGGGCCAAGTGCCATCACGGCGTTGACGCTGACCGACAATCTGCCGGCCGAGATTCTGACGCCGACCTACGCGGCGAGCGCGGGAAGCTACGAGCCGAGCACCGGCGCGTGGATAGGCTTTGCACTCAACGTAGGGGAGCGTGTGACATTGACCATCACCGGCGTCGTCGATCCGAATTTCATCGGCGTGCTTCAGAACACGGCAACCGTCACGACGCCGCAGGCCATAG
Source organism: Anaerolineales bacterium (assembly GCA_046541755.1). GTDB lineage: Bacteria > Chloroflexota > Anaerolineae > B4-G1 > SLSP01 > JAAAOZ01. Next base: position 1,987 of record JBKHCQ010000298.1, read on the forward strand.
ATCCCACGCCCTCTAACAATGAAAGCACTGACACTAATCCCGCCTCTGCTCTCCTGGCGGCGACCAAGCACGACGTCTTGGTGGATGATGTGGACGGCAACGGGTTCGCCGGGCCGGGTGAGACGCTCTCCTACACCGTGATCATCTCCAACATCGGCGCGTCGGCGGCCACAGGCGTGTTCTTCTCGGACACGTTAGATGTGAACACCGCCTTAATCACCGGCTCGGTGCGGACTTCTTGGGGCGCCGTGATGATGGGTAATGCGCCCGGCGATGCTTCGGTCATCGTCGATTTGGGCGTCGTCGCCGCCGGCGCAGTCATCACCATCGAGTTCCAAGCGCGCATCGATGACCCGCTGCCCGATGATGTCACGGTCCTGGCCAACCAAGGATGGATCTCCAGCAACGAGTTGCCTGATGTGCCGACCGACGATCCGGATACGCCGGAAGAGGGCGATCCCACCGAGACTCCCATCGACCTCACCTGTCCCGTCGTAGCGGACGATTACGAGCCGGATGACTTCTATGACCTGGCGACGGACATCGCGACCGATGGCACGGTCATCTCGCGCACCTTCCACATCGTGGCGGATAAGGACTGGGCGAGGTTCTACGGCTGGGCCGGGCGCGCGTACACCATCACCACGCTCAATCTCTCTGCCGATGTGGACACCGTCGTGCAGCTCTACGTGGGCGACGACGCCACGCTGCTATGGGAAAACGACGACTATCGAGCCGACAGCGCCGCCTCACAAATCGTCTGGGAAGCGACGGAGGATGGCTGGTACTACGTCCGCGTCACCCACTTCGACCGCACGTATGATCCGACGGCCTCGCTCATCTGCGGCAACGCTTACCAGTTGATGGTGGAAATGGCGCCGTGTGGGATCGACGTTGATGCTTACGAGCCGGATGACCACTTCACGGCGGCGGTCTCGCGCCCCGTCGATGGGCAGCCCATCACCCGCTCCTTCGAGACGCTGGCGGATAAGGACTGGATCAGCTTCGATGCGGTGGCCGGGCGCACCTACACCATCACCACCTCGCGTTTGGGCGGCGCGGTCGATACCGTGCTCCAACTCTACGATACCGACGGCAAGACCCTCATCGACGAGAACGACGATTATCTGGCCGCCAGCGATGCGTCGCAGATTGTGTGGACGGCCGCGCGGAGCGGCAAATACTACGTCCGCATCACCCACTTCGATCCCACCTACGATCCGGCGGAGGCCCCCGTTTGTGGCAACGGCTACCAAGTCGCGGTAGAGACGGCGCTGTGCGACGTGGCCGGGGACGCTTACGAGCCGGACGACCACTTCACGGCGGCGGCCTGGCGGCCTGCCGAAGGCCAGCCCATCACGCGCTCCTTCGAGACGCTGGCGGATAAGGACTGGATCAGCTTCGACGCGGTGGCCGGGCGCATCTACACCATCACCACCTCCCATCTGGGCGGCGCGGTCGATACCGTGCTCCAACTCTACGATACCGATGGTAAGACCCTCATCGACGAGAACGACGATTATCTATCGGATAGCAAAGCCTCGCAGATCGTGTGGAGGGCCGGGAAGAACGGCAAATACTTCGTCCGCATCACCCACTTCGATCCCACCTATGACCCGGCGGAGGCCCTTGTCTGCGGTAATGATTACCGCGTGGCAGTCGCGACGGCGATCTGCGAGTTGAGCGATCCCTACGAACCGGATGATCACTACGTGAGCGCCGTCGCGATGCCCACATCAGGCGAGTTGATCCAGCGCCGCTTCGTGCGGGTCTCTGATAAAGATTGGTTCGTCTTCCCCGTCCTCGCGGGCGAGATGTACACCATCACCACCTCGCACTTAGATGTGGATGTGGACACCGTGATCCAGCTTTACGACGGCGATGGCCGGACGCTGCTTCTGCATAACGATGATTATATGCCAGAGAGCCGCGCCTCGCGCATCGTGTGGGTCGCCCCGCGCGATGGAGAGGTCTACGTCCGCGTGACGCACTTCGATCACACCTACGACCCGCGCTACTCGCAGGTCTGCGGGGGAGGATATGCCCTCGCCGTCGAGCAGGACACCATTGGTATCGACAAATGGGGCGAGGATGTGAACGGCGCTCCGACGCTGGCAGGGGACATCATCGAGTACACCGTCGTGGTCTGGAACAAGATGAATCTCTCGCAGACCAACGTAGTGCTCACCGACGCGATCCCGATGCACACAACGTACATCACGAACTCGGCGCGGGTGAACCTGGGCGCGCTCAGCGGCCCTGATCCGCTGGTTGTGCGCGCGCCGGAGTTGGACATCGGCGGGCGGATCACGTTGACGTTCCAGGTGCGGATGACGCGAGATGCGCGGGGTCAGACGATCTTGAACTACGCGCGGGTCAAGAGTGATCAGCAGATCAAGGAAACCGCGTCCCCGCTCGCGGCGACGCAGGTGCTCTATCAGTTGTTCCTGCCGATAATCACGCGGTCTCAATAATCTTCTCAATCATCTAAGGAGAGTAAAGTTGGAGCAGCGTCGGCACAGGCTCGCGATCGGGTAAAGGGGGTGCGGATGTAGATGCCAGCGGCGAAGAGACAAAACCGGAATCTGTTTAGTTCTATGAGCAGACCAGGGTGCAACGCACTTGAACTGAAGGAAAAGCAACGCCTCATGTAGTATATACCGGGTAATAAACCCAAAAGTGCGTTGCACCTCATAAGACTAAACGGTTACCAAAACCGGATTCGACTAGTAAAGTTTCTATATATGTTTCTGCATCAACTATCAGAGGAACATCTGTGCAGAGAACTCGTAACTTTCAACTTGCAACTTT
>JBKHCQ010000299.1:0-4780 GCA_046541755.1 Anaerolineales bacterium
AAGATGGCTGGCAGATCGGCGATTGGCTGGTCAAACAGCGCGGCGACGCCAAAATCCGCAAGGGATAGGCGCGCGCGATGGGACACGCCGCGAATCCAGACCGCGCCTATCGTTTACTCCAGCAGCGATTAGATCGTAACGTCACGGGCGCCCCGCCCTCCGAATCGCTGATGAAGATCCTCGAATTGCTCTGCACCCCCGACGAGGCGGACATCGCGCGCCGGGTACCCACCAAGTTCATCGCCTTAGAGAAGTTGGCGCGGCGCTTGGATATGGCGCCCGACGCGCTGGACGAGACGTTGACGCGCCTGGCGGAGCGCGGCCTGGTGATCGACCTCGAGCATCGCGCCCCCCATCAAGAAACCGGCACGCGCTATTTTAGCCTGGCGCCGGTCGTCATCGGCTTCTTCGAGTTTGTCTTTATGCGCACCGACGGCGCGTTGCCGATGACGGAGTTAGCTCGCCTCTTCGAGGATTATATGCTGGCGGATGATCGTTTCGCGCGGGCGGTTTTTCAGGGCGAGACGCAGATCGGGCGGGCGATGGTGCGCGAGGAGACGCTGCCGGCGGAGAGCTACACGGAGATTTTGGATTGGGAGCGCGCGACGCACGTCATCGAGAGCGCGGCGACCATCGGCGTCTCGACATGCGCTTGCCGCCACGAGGCGGAGCATCTGGGCAGGGCCTGCGACGCTCCCCAGGAGACGTGCCTCTCGTTTGGCATCGGCGCACAATCGCTCATCCATAAGGATTTCGCCCGCGAGGTCGACGCGGGCGAGGGGCTGGAGATTCTGGCGCGCGCCAAGGCCGCCGGCCTGATGCAGACAGGCGACAATGTCCAACGGCGGCTCACGTATTTATGCAATTGTTGCGGTTGTTGCTGCAATATGATCGCCGCTATCCGCCGCTTCGATCTCCGCAATGCGATTGTCACCTCCAATTGGATCATGGAGGTGGACGCGGCGGCGTGCATCGGTTGCGGGAAGTGCGCGGAGATGTGCCCCGTGGGCGCGATCACGCTGGAGGAGCAAGCAACACCGGAAGGTGAGGTGCGACGACCCCAGCGCAAGGCCGTCCGCGATGCGACGCTCTGCTTGGGCTGCGGCGTCTGCGTGGACGCCTGCCCCGTCGAAGCGCTGCGGATGCGCCCGCGCGCGCAGCGCATCTACACGCCGGAGACCACCTTCGACCGCATCGTCGCGATGGCCATCGAGCGGGGTAAGTTGGCCAATCTCATCTTCGAGGATCAGGAGCTGCTCAGCCATCGCGCGCTGGGGCGCATTGTGAGCGTTCTGGAGAAGAGTCCGCCGGTGCAGGCCGCGCTGGCGATCCAGCCGCTCCGCTCGACCTTCCTCTCCTTGGCGGTCAAAGGCGCTCGCGGCTTCCTGGGCGATATCGCCGAGGAGGTCTGAGAAGCTGTTTGGACCTTAGATTTTATCCTTGTGAAGGTTGCGCAATGCGCAAGAGACTTCGAACAGCACGTATTAGGCGCCGCGAGTAGGTTGATCTGTTTATCCAAGCGCTTGTGAACCTTCGCAAGATTTGCCGACGGCCACAGCGCCGGCCTAATCCACCAACTTGTAGCCCGCGTCTGAGACCGCCGCCTTGAAGGCCGCCACGTCGGCGACATCGGGATCGTAGCTCACTTGAGCCGCCTCATCCTCCAGACTCACCTCGACCGCCGAAACACCCGCGACGCCCTGCAGGGCCTTCGTCACGTGCTTGACGCACATCTGGCACGACATCCCTTCGATTTTGAATGTTTCTTCACGCATTGATAGCTCCTTTTTCTGTATTAACTAACATTTCATCGCAATTTGACCTGCAATCCCGTCGAATTTGACGAGGAAACCCTCGACATAATACTCACCAGCTTAGGCGCTGTGATCAAGGTGCGGATCAAATTCTATGATGGATCACAGCTAAGTATCAGTTAGCATATAGACGTAGGCACAGACCAACAAGTAGACCGGAAATCCTATAAGTTCCACTACCGAGCTGATGATGAGAAATTGATCTTTCGCTATGACAATGCCCCACATCATCGAAACCTCGCCACTTTCCCCGCGCATAAACACACAGAAGACGACGTGATTGAAGCAAGACCTCCTGACTTCACCGAGGTCTTGCGAGAAATTGACGATTTGCTTTACTCGTAAACCCTACGCACTCCCCCTTTCAGCCTGCCTTTCTTCTGACCTGGTGATGTCTCCCTGGCACACCGGGCAGAAGTAGGTGCTGCGCTGCCCCTGCACAATCCGCTCGATGGCGTAGCCGCAGCGCGGACATTGCGCCGCGTCGCGGTCGTAGACGTTCAAGCTCCGCTGATGGCGCCCCAGGCTGCCGTCGGGATAGACGTATTGGCGATCCTCTAAGCTCGTGCCGCCATCGAGGATGCCCGCGCGCAATGTATCGACCATCGCCCTGTGCAGGCGCGTGATCTCCGCCGGGGTGAGCGTGTCGGCGCGCCGCTCCGGGTGGATTTTCGCCTGCCAGAGCGCCTCGCTGGCGTAGATGTTGCCGATCCCCGCCACAAAATGTTGATTCAGCAGCAGGCGTTTGATCTCGCCGCGCCGATTCTCCAAGCGCTCGGCTAAGCGCGCCGCGGTGAAGGCCGGATCTAAGGGTTCGGGGCCGAGGGGGGCCGTGACCTCCTCAATGTCCGCGACCAAATAGAAGCGCCCAAATTTGCGCTGATTGATGAAGAGCAGCCAGCGGCCATCATCTAGTCGCATCGCCACGCGCAGGTGAGGAAAGACTGCCACTGCTTGCTCTACGTCCGCGATCTCGCCCGCCGCGGTCACGCGAAAGCGACCGCTCATCCGCAGATGGACCAGGAGCCTCTGCGGCATATCTAAGTCAAAGACGAGGAACTTCCCCCGGCGCCCCACCCGCTCGATGCGGACGCCCGTCATCGCGCGAACGAATGCCTCCGGCGCGGGCCGGTCGATGACGCCAGGCCACAACACGGTCGCCTCGGTTATGGCGCGCCCGCCGACCGCGCGCGTCAGCATCCGAGCAATGGTTTCGACTTCTGGTAATTCTGGCATTGTCCTCTTAGTCTGGTAGTCAAAGGGTCTTGAGATTTACTCTGAAACCTTCCGGGAAGCTACGGGGGACCTCCGCAAACAGACTACAGATTGGCCCATCAAGGTTAACTTTAGAGAAGCGCTTTTGTAGCTTCCCGGAAGGTGATTCCATACGATAAGAAGGTCCTGCTCCGCGTCGTTTCATCGGCGGCGGAGCAGGACCTTACTTTGATTCTTGAGGCGTCAGCTTCCGCCTACTTCTTCCAGGTGGACCAGACCTTCCCGACCAGATCCTCGCCGGGCTTCCAGCAAAACATTCTCGTAGCTTCCCGGAAGTATAAAGTTAGCGCGGATAGCCAAAGCGCGATTCGTAACGCTGCATCAGTGTGTTGAAGTGGCCTTGCTCAGCGGAGGCCAACTGCATAAACATTTGCTTCGCCTCTGGATCTTCAGCCCGCTCCATACTGTTGGTATAGAGCCGGAAGAGCTTATCCTCCACGCCTAAAGCGAAAATCAGGGCATCCTCTTCGGAAGGATCGTCCGGCAGTTCCTCGATCTTGTCCAAATCGGGGGGGAAAACCACGGAGACCGTGTCGAATTCCTCCACGATGTCCAACTCGGAGATGGGCGACCAGCCCTGGCCCTCTTCCAGCGCCTCGTATTGGCGCTTGATGTAATTGTAGTGATCGATCTCGTCATCGGCCAAGCGGTTAAAAATTTCGGCGGCCTCTGGACTGACGCTGGCGGCAATCTCCCGATAGAAATCCCGACCGTCTAACTCGAGCTTCATTCCTTGCTTTAGTGCCTCTTTCAATGCCATCGCTGCCTCCTTGATTTAGCTAGTTTGAGTTGAAATTTACTTGATAGATGGACAGATATACAGATGTAACGTTCTTATTGTAGCGTAACTTTGACCTAGAATCAATCGGAAGGATAGATAAGGGGGGTGACGCTTGATCGTCGGAAAAGGCGGCTTGCGCCGCCTGCGCCTGCGGATGAATCGCAGGCTAAAAGCTGAAGTCGGCTGAAGACCGACTGTAAACAACCTGCGTAGAAATGGAGTCAATTTCAGTTGACTTGCGCTTAGTAGCCGGGGATTTCAATCCTCGGCGAGATGCTTTCCGACCATCAGCCGTCGCTCCCACTAGATAAGATCTAATAATATAGATAAACATCTATATTATATCGAAAAGCCTCAACGTTGTCAGGAAACACCCAGACCAAGATTTTCCCATTGGGAACCTCGCCTAATTTGCTCCTATTCGCTCCGAGCGAGTTGCCAGATCCGCGATCTATACACGTTAGCGGGGAGCTAGCGATCCTCCTGCCCGCGCGCGTCATCCACGACCCCCTTGAGGTCGGGATCTTCCATCTCGGTCATAAATTGCCGGTACTGCGCCGAGGTCTCCTGCTCCAGTCGCACGTTGGCCTCGAGCATCTCGACCGGTGTGCGCGGCAGCGCGACGCCGTGGTGCTCCAGCGGCATCTCCGCGCCGAACTCGGCCAACTCCTCGCCGAACCAACCCATGTGCTGCATCTCGTTGATGGCCTGCATCTCCAGCTCGCGCGAGATATCGCACTCGGCATCCATCAACTGGAAGGAGTGGATGAGGTATTGAAGCAGCGCCGCGTACTCGTGCTGCACGCCCCAATCCAAGGCGTTTTTATCGACCGGGGCGAGGGTCTCCGGCGTATCCGGCCCGGATGCGGCCTCGGCCAGCTCGCGGGCGGCCTTGTCGACGAAGTGGACG
>JBKHCQ010000300.1:0-4775 GCA_046541755.1 Anaerolineales bacterium
AAGGTAACGGCTAATTTTCGTGTTCGGAGATAGCGATTTAATGAAGAAAATTAAATCAAACCTTAAAAATATTGATGATTTTGCATCTTGGCGTGAGGTAGGCTCCTTCTTTCAGCAGAGTCAGGCTATTGATCAAAAAACCTACCACATTCATAGCCGCTGCTCCATAAAATCTAAGAAGATGCGCAACAATATAATGTACAACACGACCGACACCGGCAACATATATATGATAAAGACAATAGCATAAATTTGAGTCTATAGCGTAACAAATGTGTTACACTTACATTAAAAGTCTTGGCTCTTCAGGAATTCGCCAGGTGTAATCGTCCTATCCCCACCCGCAACCTCGTAACGACGCAAAAAGTCTGTGTTTCCCACAAACGCTCGAATCTTAGCTGCTCTTAGAATTGTCCGGCGAAATCCAAAAAAAGACCTGTGATGCAAAGCGAATTCTTGCTCCTCCCCTGTTTCGTTGTATACTGAGTGATTGTTATGAGCGACATGACCTTAGATGAGCTGACCGACCTGATGAATCGATTTGTGGCCGATATGGGTTGGTACGAGGCCGATTCGCCCTGCCGGCAAAGCCCGCGCAACATCGCGGTCTCGCTGACGCTGGAGGCGGCGGAGGCGCTGGAGCACTTCCAATGGGGCGAGACGGCGGCGCCGGAGCTGTTGGCCGAGGAGTTGGCCGACGTGGCGCTCTATCTACTGCAACTGGCTTATCTGATGGACATCGATCTCGAAACGGCGATTTTGGATAAGTTGATCGTGAACTACCGGCGCTTCGGCAATGCCGAGCGCCTACCCGATGATTTGATGCACGATGAGGATGTATGACCCTGACGCCTATCGCGGATCATCCTGACGCCTGATGCGTATCTTAGCGCTCAGCGACGAAGTCACGAACGCGATCTACAATCCAGAAGCTAAGGCCCTGCTGGGCAAGATCGATCTACTGCTTTCCTGCGGCGATTTGCCCTACACCTATCTGGAATATATCGTGACGCATTTCGAGACGCCGCACGCCTTCTACGTCCACGGCAATCACGATGACGCGGAGTATTTGGAAAATGGACGGATTCTCCTCGCGCCGGGCGGATGGCGAAACTTGGATCAGCGGGTCATCAAGGTCAACGGCGTGCTCATCGCCGGGCTGGAAGGCTCGATTCGCTACAAGCCAGAAGCGCCCTATCAATACACACAATCTCGGATGTGGCGGCGGGCGTTGCAATTAGTACCGCGCTTTCTTTTTAATCGGATCTTTTTCGGGCGCTATGTGGACATTTTCATCGCGCACTCGCCGCCAGCCGGCATCCACGATGGCACGGATCGCGCGCATCGCGGCTTTCAGGCCTTTGTGTGGCTGATGCGCACCTTCTGCCCGCGCCTCTTCCTGCACGGCCACAAACATTACTACGGCGCGAGCGCCTGGCGCTCCTGCTTCGAGACGACGGACGTGATCAACGTGCATCCCTTCCGCGTGATCGAATTCAACCAAGACGAAATTACGTGCGGGGGCTTTTCGCGCCGCTGATTTTTTCTTTTTGCTCAAAGGAGATTGTCACCCCCGCCGCCATTAAGAACTTGGGTCTGATGATCCAAGCCAGGCAATATATAGAGATTATCATCCAACGAACTCAAGAAACTCAAGAAATTCAAATAAGTGAGGCACAAAATGGCAGAAGAATTTTTAACGCCCCAAAATGAAGACTTTTCCAAATGGTACAACGAGGTCGTCCTCAAAGCTGATCTGGCCGATTACTCGCCCGTGCGCGGCTGCATGGTCATCAAGCCCTACGGCTACACCCTCTGGGAGCGCATCCGCGACGAGCTGGATCGCCGCTTCAAGGCGACGGGCCACGTCAACGCCTACTTCCCGCTCTTCATCCCGGAGGATTTCTTAGCCAAGGAATCCGAGCACGTGGAGGGCTTCGCGCCGGAGTTGGCCGTCGTGACGCACGGCGGCGGCAGCGAGCTGGAGCGCCCCCTGGTCGTCCGCCCCACCTCCGAGACGATCATCGGCCACATGTACGCGCAGTGGATCCAGTCCTATCGCGATCTACCCGTGCTGATCAACCAGTGGGCCAACGTCGTGCGCTGGGAGATGCGCACCCGCCTCTTCCTGCGCACCACCGAGTTCCTCTGGCAGGAGGGCCACACTGCCCACGCCACCCGCGAGGAGGCAGAAGAAGAGACCCTGCGGATGTTGAACGTCTACACCGACTTCGCCGTCAACGAGGCCGCGATCCCCGTGCTGCCGGGGCGCAAGAGCGAGAGCGAGAAGTTCGCCGGCGCCGTCGATAGCTACACCATCGAGGCAATGATGAAGGACGGCAAGGCGCTGCAATCCGGCACCAGCCACTTTTTGGGGCAAAACTTCGCCAAGGCTTTCGATATCCAGTACCTAGATGAAAACAACGAGCTGGAACACGTGTGGACGACCTCCTGGGGCGTGAGCACGCGGATGGTCGGCGCGGTCGTGATGACGCACGGTGACGATCAAGGGCTAGTTCTGCCGCCGCATTTGGCGCCGATTCAGGTGGTGATCGTGCCCATCTGGCGCAAGGATAAAGAGAAGGTCGAAGTGCTGACCGCCGCCGATAAGATCGCGAAGCGCCTCCAGGGTCATCTGCGGGTGAAGATCGACACGCGCGAGGGCCTCTCGCCCGGCTGGAAGTTCAACGATTGGGAGATGCGCGGCGTGCCGCTGCGCGTCGAGATCGGCCCGCGCGACATCGCCAACGAGACCGTGATGTTGGCCCGCCGCGATCAGCCGGGCCGCGCGGGCAAATCCTCCGCGCCGATGGCCGAGCTGGAGGTGCACATCCCGAAGATGTTGGAGACGGTGCAGGACGCCATCTACCAAAAAGCCCTAGACTTCCGCGAGGCCCACACCGTCGATGTGGAGAGCTACGACGAGCTAAAAGAGGCCGTGAAGACCGGCTTCGCGCGCGCGTGGTGGGCCGGCGATATGGACGACGAGGCCGCCATCCAGAACGAGACCAAGACCACCATCCGTTGCATCCCGTTGCAAGAAGAACAGCCGGGCGGCGTCGGGCGCTGCGTCTACACCGGCAAAGAGGCCACGGAGATCGCCATCTTCGGGCGGGCCTACTGATGCCGCTTGCATCATCACCTATCCACGCGGGGCAGCCTTGCGAAGCAAAGGTCAAAACATCCCAATAGAGATGCAAAATTTTGCGTCTCTACAACTTCGCCAGAGTTAGCCGAATCTAGTATATCTAGTATGTAATGAAGCGTGTGACACGCTCGAATCTGCAAAAGATAACCAAAGCCTTATGGCACGCCAGCCGCGCCCTGCTGCCGTGGGCCGCGCTGGTGTGGCTCGTGATGGCCGCCGTGCGCCCGCCGGGCGTGCTGGTGACCCTCCCCCCGCCGCAGACGGTGACCACGACCCATCCCAACGTAGGCGTCCACACCCGCTTGACCGACGAAGTCGAGGCGTGGAAAATTCAGCGCACGCTGGTGTGGGTGCGCGAGATGGGCGCGCCCTACATCGTGGAGTACTTTCCCTGGGCCTACATCGAGACCGCGCCCGGCAAGTACGACTGGGCGCACAGCGACACGGTCATCAAACACGCGCGAAACCAGGGGCTGACCGTCATCGCGCGCCTGGGAATGACGCCCGCTTGGGCGCGCCCCGATCCGGCGACGCGCGAGACAACCGCCACCTACCTGGACGCCGACAATTACGCGGCATTCGCTGCCTTCGTCGCGGCCTTCGTCGCGCGCTACGCGGGCCAGGTCGAGCACATCATCATCTGGAACGAGCCGAATCTCGCCTTCGAGTGGGGGTATCGGCCCGTGGATCCGGCGGCCTACACCGAGTTGCTCCGCGTGAGCTACCGCGCCGCGCACGCGGCCAACGAGGAGATCGTGGTGCTGGGCGGGGCGCTCGCGCCCACGCTGGAACCGGAGGGCAGCGGGCGCGGCCTCAACGATCTGCTCTATTTAGAGGCGATGTATGCCGCCGGGGCCGGCGACTACTTCGACGCGCTGGCAGCGCACGCCTATGGCCTGAGCTTCTCACCGGAGATGGCGCCCGCGCCGGATCTGCTCAACTTTCGGCGCGTCGAGTTGCTGCGCGAGATCATGATCGCGCACGGCGACGCCCACAAACCGATCTACATCACGGAGGCCGGGTGGAACGATCATCCCCGCTGGACGTGGAGCGTGACACCTGCGCAGCGCATCACCTACACCCTCGACGCCTATGCTTGGGCGGAGGAGCATTGGCCCTGGTGTCCCGTCGTCGCGATGTGGATGTTCCGCACGCCGAGACCGGGCTACAACTATCAGGACAACTACGCCTTCGTAACCCCCGATTTCCAGAAGCGGAGGATCTACCGGGCGGTACAGGAATACACGGGCAACGCGGCGTCGTCGGAGTAACTATCAACCTTCCGGGAAGCTGCTAAAATTGACCAGCTGGAACCAGTTGTATGATGAGATTATACGATTACAGCTTCCCGGAAGGTAGCAACCGACAAATGATGCCTATAATAAGAAAGGACGTGATAACCATGCGCAGCATTCCAAACACGATGCTGATGATTTTGATGCTTTTCGCCGCGCTCCTCAGTGGATGCGAATTGATCCAAGCACCGACGCCTGACGATCAATCCCCACCCCCTACACCAACGATGACACCGGAACCCACCCCCAGCCCATCCCCAACCGCCACGCCCGTTCGGGGCCTCATCACCCTCAATCTCTGGGCGCCGGATTTTCTCGATCCCTATGCGGAA
>JBKHCQ010000301.1:0-4685 GCA_046541755.1 Anaerolineales bacterium
TAGATTACCCGCCGATTTTTGACCCCTTTCCCCCCCATGGTATACTGCTTTTTTGTGAATGATCTTCCGAGGAGTTGGATATGAATGCTTTTATGGGTGATGATCGGAATTGTAAGCGCTGGCAGATAGCGCCGTCGGCGCCTCAAGCTCTCATCGAGCGCCTGTCGATGGTGCACCCGTTGGCGGCGCAAATCCTCTACAATCGCGGCATCGTCGAGGTGGATGATGTCCACGCTTTTCTGGAGGGCAGTTACGAAGCCGATAACCCCTTCCGCATGAAGGGCGTCAATCGCGGCGTGGCGTTGATCCGGCAGATGGTCAAGCAGGGAGAGACCATTGTCATCTATGGTGATTACGACGTCGATGGCGTGACCGCCGCTGCTATCTTGGCCCAGGTCATCCACGCGATGGGCGCGGAAGTCGTCACCTACATCCCCAGCCGCGAGGACGAGGGCTACGGCCTCAATCCCGACGCGATCACCGAATTGGCGGGGCAGGGCGTCCGGCTGATGATCACCGTCGATTGCGGCATCCGCTCCTTGGAAGAGGTCGCCTTGGCCCGGCGCTTGGGGATGCACGTCATCCTCACTGACCATCACCACATTGGCGCCGCGTTGCCCCATGCCGATGCCGTGATCAACCCCCGGCAGGCCGATTGCCCCTATCCCTTCAAGGATTTGGCCGGCGTGGGCGTGGCATACAAGCTGGCCCAGGCGCTTGTGCGCGCGAATCTCCGGGCGCCGCTGCCCACCACACGCGATGAACTACAAGAGACGGATCTCCTGGATTTAGTCGCCTTGGGCACGGTGGCCGATATGGTGCCGCTCTTAGGAGAAAACCACGCGCTGGTGATCGAGGGCCTCAAGGGCATCAATACCGGACATCGACCCGGCCTGGCCGCTTTGATGGATGTGAGCAACATCACGCCCGGCCAGGTGACGACCGAGACCATCGGCTATGTGCTCGCGCCGCCCCTCAACGCGGCCGGCCGCATCAGCGAGGCGACCATCGCGCTAAAATTGCTGATGGCGGCGGATATGACCGAGGCGCTGCCGTTGGCGCAACAACTCAACCAATTGAATCAGGACCGGCGCGCGCTGACGGTGGAAGCGCAGACCCAGGCGCGTGATCTGGTCATCGCTCAACGGCGGATTCCACCGCTGCTCTTCGCCGCCACCCCCGATTTCACGCCGGGCGTGGTGGGCCTGGCCGCCAGCCGCCTGGTCGATGAATTCTATCGCCCCGCCGCCGTCGTCGCCATCGAGGGCGACCTGAGCAAAGGCTCCGCACGCTCAATCCCGGAATTTCACATCACCGAGGCGCTAGACACACTTTCGGATCTTCTGGTGCGCTACGGCGGGCACGCGGCGGCCGCCGGCTTCACCGTGACGACCGACCGCCTCCCAGAGTTCAAGCGCCGTCTGATCGAGATGGCCGCCGAGCAGTTGCAGGATGTGCCGCTCTCGCCGCTCCTGCACGTCGATGCGGAGGCGCCGTTGGATATGCTCTCGTGGGATCTCTATCTCGAGCTGGCGCGCCTGGAGCCGTTCGGCTTTGGCAACCCCACGCCCGTACTCGTCAGCCGGAATGCCAGGGTCGTGCGCGCTCGCGCCGTCGGCGACGATGGCCGCCACCTCAAATTCTGCGTGCGGGATCGCAAGGGCCACATCTGGGACGCCATCGCCTTCCGGCAGGGCGCGTGGATCGATCATCTCCCCCGGCGCATCGACATCGCCTACGTCTTGCAGCGCAACGAGTGGCACGGTCGCGTGAATCTCCAGCTTAACGTCAAGGACATTCACGAGCCAGGGAGTAGGGAGTAGGGAGTAGGAAGTAAGAAGTAAGAAGTAGGAAGTAAGAAAAAGACGGCCACAACACCTCCATGCTTCCTACTCCTTTTACTCCCTACTTCCTACTCTCTCTTTCCTGATCCTTAGACCATAGAAGCATAGCTAGATTTAATCCCCCAAACTTGGAGGTCAAACGATGCGAATTTTGGTGACGGGCGTGGCCGGATTTATCGGCAGCAACTTGGCGGAAACCTTGCTCCAACGCGGCGACGAGGTTGCTGGGCTGGACAACTTCAATGATTTCTACGATCCGGCGCGGAAGCGGGCCAACGTCGCGCAACTGGCGACCTATCCGCGCTTTACAATGCACGAGACCGACCTGCGCGACGCCGAGGGCGTGCAGCAGATCATCCACGCGGGCGATTTCGACGCCGTGGCGCATCTGGGCGGCATGGCCAACGTGCGCTACTCCATCGAGCGCGGGCCGCTCTACACCGACGTGAACATTCGCGGCACGGTGAACGTCTTAGAAGGCGTGCGCCTGGCGAACCAACCGAATGTCGTCTTCGCCTCCACCTCCTCGGTCTACGGCAAGACGGATCAGTTGCCCTTCCAGGAGGATGACCCGCTGGGCAAACCGCTCGCGCCCTATCCGGCGACGAAGATCGCCTGCGAGCTGATGGGCTACACTTACCACAACCTCTTCGCCATCTCATTCACCGCCGTGCGCTTCTTCAGCGTCTATGGCCCGCGTGGCCGCCCCGATATGATGCCCTTCATCATCACCGATAGCATCGTCAACGACAAGGTCTTCCAACTCTACAACGCCGGCGAGATGCACCGCGACTGGACCTACATCGGCGACATCGTCCAGGGCGTGATCGCGGCGTTGGAGACGCCCCTGGGCTACGAGCGCCTCAACTTGGGACGCGGAGAGCCGGTGCGCATGGCGGATTTCGTTACCTTGATCGAGGATCTGGTCGGGAAGGAGGCGCAAATGGAAACGCCGCCCGCCCCCGCCAGCGAGCCGCCCATCACCTACGCGGATATTTCCAAAGCCCGCCGCCTGCTGGGCTACGATCCCCAGGTCTCGGTCAAAGAGGGCCTGGAGAAATTCTGGGCCTGGTATCAGGCGAATGTGTTGTAGGTAGAGATGCAAGATCTTGCGTCTCTACCGGGAAGGTTACCCGTGAATAAATGGAGCGCCCTTTGAGCATACATAAACCCGACGAAACCATTGTCATCACCGGCGAGCACCTCACGATGGAGGACGTCGCCGCCGTGGCGGACGGCGCTGCGGCGACGCTCTCGCCCTACGCCGTCAAGGCGATGGCGCGCTCGTGGCGTGGCGTGCAAAAACTGTTGGCCAACGGCGAGATCGCTTACGGCATCACCACGGGATTTGGCGCTTTCAAGGGGCGGATCATCCCCTCGCACGAAGTGCAGGCGCTCCAGCGCAACTTAGTGCTGAGCCACGCCGCCGGCGTCGGCCCGCATCTGACGGACGATGTGGTGCGCGCGGCCATTGCTGTGCGCGCAAACACGCTGGCGATGGGCTACTCCGGCATCCGCCCACAGACGGTGAAGACGTTGCTGGAGATGCTCAATCGCGGCGTGCTGCCCTGCATCCCCGCCTATGGCTCCGTGGGCGCGAGTGGGGATCTGGCGCCGCTGGCGCACCTGGCCTGCGTGCTCATCGGCGAGGGCGAGGCGCGCTACCAGGGCGAGACGCTCCCTGGCGCCGAGGCGCTGGCCCGCGCGGGCATCGAGCCGGTGGAGTTGGGCGCGAAGGAGGGGCTGGCTCTGATCAATGGGACGGCGGTCACGGCGGCGCTGGGCGCGCTGGTGACCTTGCGCGCCGAAAACGTCCTCCGCGCGGCGGATATCGCGGGCGCGCTCTCCATCGAGGCGCTGCGCGGCGCCCCGGCGGCCTTCGATCCGCGCGTGCATCTTGTGCGCCCGCATCCGCGCCAGGTCGATTCGGCGGCCTACCTACGGCGACTCTTGAAAGGCAGCACCTTCGTGCGCCCGCACGACCCGCGCGACATTCAAGACGCTTACAGCTTGCGCTGCATCCCGCAGGTGCATGGCGCCGTCCACGATACGGCGGCCTATGCCCGCTGGGCCTTGGAGATCGAGCTGAATTCCGTCACCGACAATCCCCTGATTTTCTTTGAAGATGATGCGGACGACGCGACGCCGGTCGTGATTTCCGCCGGCAATTTCCACGCCGAGCCGATTGGACTGGCGCTGGACTATCTCAAGCTGGGGCTGGTCGAGTTGGCCAACATCAGCGAGCGGCGCATCGCCCGTCTGGTCGATCAGGCGTTGAACAATGGCCTGCCGCCCTTCCTCACGCGCCACGGGGGCCTGGAAAGCGGCTTTATGATCGGCCAGTACACGGCGGCGGCGTTAGCTTCGCAGAACAAGGTGCTGGCCCATCCCTCTACGGCGGATACGATCCCCACGTCGGCCAATATGGAGGATCACGTGAGTATGGCGGCCAACGCCGTCCATCACGCGCAGCAGGTCGTGGATAATGTCGAGCACATCGTCGCCATCGAGCTGCTCACCGCCGCGCAGGGCGTCGATTTCCGCCGCGAGCAGTTGGGCGCGGCCGCGCGCCTGGGCGAGGGGACGGCCATCGCGCACCAACTCATCCGGGAGCGCGTGCCGTTTTTAGAGCACGATGCGCCCCTGACCCCCCAAATCGAGGCGGTGTGGGCGCTGCTCAACAGTGGGGAACTGGTTCACGCTGTCGATCAGCAGCTTTAGGTCAGCATCAGCAGATGGAGCGGATGGTTAGACTTCATTGGCTGCCCGCGGATGAATCGTGGGCTAGAAGCGCAAGTCGGCTTCAAGCCGACTTTAGTTTCGAGACGGGTATTTCAATGC
>JBKHCQ010000302.1:0-4678 GCA_046541755.1 Anaerolineales bacterium
TCTTACTACAAACAAAAGTTGAGGTTTTGTATGACAATCAACCGAAAACATTGGCCCTGGATCATCTTACTCGCTATCGCGGCGGGCGCGCGTTGGATCGCGCTGGGACACGCGCCGCTTGGCCCCGACGAGGCTATGCAAGCGGCGGCGGCGTTGGATATCCCCCGTGGGGTCGCGTGGCCCGCCGAGGTGGACAGCCCCCTGCTCCTGGTCGGCAACGGGTTGCTCTTCGCGCTCTTCGGCGCGTCGGAGAGCGTGGCGCGCCTCCTGCCCGCGCTGGCGGGCCTCGCCCTGGTCGCGATCCCCTGGCTGTGGCGGCGCGAGATCGGCGCGTGGGGCGCGGGGACGGCGGCCGCGCTGCTGACCTTCTCGCCGCTGGCGCTCTTCGCCTCGCGGCGCGTGGAGAGCACCGCCTTTGGCGTCCTGGGCGCGGGCTTGCTCCTCGCGGCCCTCTTCCTGGGCGAGCACGAGCGCCGCCCGTGGCAGCGCCCGCTCCTGATCGCCTGCGGCGTCGCGCTCGGCGTGATCGGCGGGCCGGCCTTCTTCGATACCCTGCTCCCCGCCCTGATCGCGTGGCTCATCTTTCGCTGGATATCGGAGAGCGAAGCCCAAGCGGCCTCGTCGATCATCTGGCGGAGATGGCTGCGGCCCGTGGGGCTGGGAGTGGCGGCGGCGTGGTGGGTCGCCATCGGCGCGGGGTTCTACTGGGGGCATTGGGGCCGCCTGGGTCAAGGGCTAGTCGCGTGGCTGAGCGCGTGGCGCAGCGGCGCGCCGGGCCAACTCGGCGTGATGTTGCTGATGCTCTACGAGCCGCTGACGTTACTGCTGGCCGGCGTCGGGCTGATCTTCGCGATCCGCCGGTTTGCGCTGCGCCCGCTGATGTGGGCGTTGTGGGGGATGTTGGCGCTGCTCCTGACCTCGATGCGGCCGGGTGTCCCCGCCACCGGCGTCATCGCCGCGCTGCTCCCGCTGACGCTTTTGGCCGGCTACGGCGCGCAGCGCGTGGCGCTGGCGATAACGCGCGATCAGCGGTTGATGTTCGCGCTGCACGTGGTCATCGGCTCTGTCTTGTGGATGACGGGCGGCCTGATGTTGGCGCGGTACACCGTGATCGGCGCGACCGTCGGGGGGTGGCCGGTGGCGTTTTTGGGCCTGGCGGCGATTTTGGCGCTGCAGGGGATCTTGGCCGTGCTCTTCGGCTTCAGCGCGCCGGCGAGCATCGCGGCGCGGGGCGCGCTCCTGGCCCTGTGCGCTGTAGGCCTCGTGCTCCAGGTGAGCTTCGCGTGGGGATTGGCGTTCGTCCGCCCCACCGATCCCGCCGAATTGGCCGTCGCCACGAGCGGCTCGCCCGATTTGGCGAATCTGCGCGCGACAGCCACAGAACTGATGTACCAGCGCGGGGAGCGGCGAGACTCGTTCGCCGTCGCCATCGTCGATGCGGACGCCGCGCTCACGGCGCTGGCGCGCTGGCAGTTCCGCGATTTCGCCCAGGTGGAGGCGACGCCCGCGTGGCCCGCGTCCCCGCCCGATCTGGTCATCACCCCGGCGGAGGGTGCGCCCGCGATGCCGGAGGCACAGGCGCCAGAGGGCGCGTGGCGCGGCGCGACCTTCGTCGCCATCACGGGCGGCAAGTACTTCCTGCCGGGATGCCAGCCCGCCTTCCCGCCCATCTGCCCGCAGACCGTGTCGTGGTATCTCTACCGGAACTTGCCAACGGTCTTCCCCTCGCAGGATGTGATTTTGTGGTATCGGCCATAAAGGAAAGAAAATATGCCCCCCAATAACTTAATGACAGACAAAGCACAGACGTATCTCCAGCACTTATGCGTAACGATCCCCAACCGGCGCGTGGGCAGCGAGGGCAATCGCGCGGCGACGGACTTCTTCGCCGGGACGGTCTCGGCCTTCGGCTTTGATGTGACCACACCGCGCTTCGAGTGCATCGATTGGCGCGAGGCGGGCGCCGATCTCACGGTGGGCGGGGTCTCCTTCGACGGTGATCTACACGTCAGCCCCTACTCCCTGGGCTGCCAGGCGCGCGCGCCGTTGGCCATCATCGCCTCGGTGGCGGAGTTGGAGGCCGCCGATCTCACCGGCGCCATCGTCCTGCTGCGCGGGGAGATCACCAAGGAGCCGTTGATGCCCAAGAACTTCCCCTTCTACAACCCAGAAGCGCATCAACACATCATCCATCTACTGGAGAGCCGGCAACCGGCGGCCATCATCGCCGCGACAACGCGCAGCCCGGAGTTGGCGGGCGCGGTCTACCCCTTCCCCTTTATCGAGGATGGCGATGTGGACATTCCCTCCGTTTACGTGACAGAGGAGGCGGGGGGGCGATTGGCCGAGCATGCCGGCGATATGGCGACGCTTGAGATCCGCGCCGCGCGCCGGGCCGCCACCGGCGTCAACGTCATCGCCCGCAAGGGCGCCGATCCCCACCGGCGGGTTGTGCTCTTCGCGCACATCGACGCCAAGGACGGCACGCCGGGCGCGCTGGATAACGCCAGCGGGGTCACGGTGCTGCTGTTATTGGCGGAGTTGCTGGCCAATTACGCCGGCGACCTCGGCATCGAGATCGTGGCCTTAAACGGCGAGGATTATTACGACAATCCGGGCCAACGCCAATACCTCAGCCGCAACGCGGGCAGGTTCGAGGAGATCGTCCTGGGCGTCAACCTGGACGGCGTGGGCTATCATCGCGGGCGCACGGCCTACTCCCTGTACGGCTGCCCGCCCACGCTGGCCGATCCCATCCACGCGGCTTTTGATTCATACAGCACGCTGATCGAAGGGGAGCCGTGGTATCAGGGCGATCACGGCATCTTCCTGATGCACGAGCGCCCCACGCTGGCGCTGACCTCGGAGTTGCTGATGGAGATTATGACCGAGATTGTCCACACGTCCCGCGACAAGCCGGAGATCGTGGCGGCGGATCAGCTCGTCGCTAGCGCCCGCGCGCTGCGGGATCTGTTTTTAGCCCTGACGTAGTAACAAAGCACCCTCTGTTTGACGAGGGGGGAGACGCCGCGTGCGGCGTCTCCCCCCTCGTCGCATTTTACCCCCAGATCGCTATGATGCTTTGGCATCGCCTCCGGTATTGAATGAGAGCCTCACCAACAAATTTTTTTAGGATTTTTTTAGTTCAGTTTGAAAATTTTAACCTAAAAAACACTTATACTTGCAATCAAATAAAAAATGTTGTATTATATCAATTGGAAGCCTGTGAAGCTCTTAACACATCCACAGCTACCTGACACTTTTAGAAAACAGCTCACGGATTTTCACGGATCGCACAGATTTTTTAGATCTTTCAGCGGAGAAGTTTCCCCAATACAAAAAACAAAAATATTTGTGTTAATCCGTGTTTATCCGTGAGCTAAGAAGTATTGGGCGGCTAGACACATCAATAAGAATACTCGAGGTATGAAAGATGGCGCTTGCAAATGGGGAGTGGTTACAGAATCGATATCGTGTCATTTCAAGTTTAGGCGTGGGAGGAATGGGAGCTATCTACCAAGCCCAAGATACCCGCCTGGATGTTCTCGTAGCTCTGAAAGAGATGATGCCGCTACCTAATCTGAGTCCAAACACGCTTACTCAACTCAGAGAACAATTCCAGCAAGAAGCAAAAATTCTGGCGCGCCTCAAACACCCACACTTGGTCCGGGTCAGCGACTACTTCGTTGAACACGGCAATGCCTACCTGGTGATGGATTTCATCAAAGGGCATAATCTAGCCGAATATATCAGACATCGAGGACCTCTGCCGGAGGAGCAGGTCGTGACATGGGGCAGGCAATTGTTGAAAGCCTTGGCTTATTGCCACGCTCAGGGCATTATCCACCGCGATGTGAAACCGCAAAACGTGATCATCCAATCCAACGGCGATGCCATATTGGTGGACTTTGGATTGGTGAAGCTCTGGGACCCCGACGATCCCCGCACGAAGACGGCGATGCATGGGATGGGGACGCCGGAGTACGCGCCGCCGGAGCAATATGGAGCTAAGCAAGAGCACTGTGACGCCCGCAGTGACATCTACAGCTTGGGAGCGACACTCTATCACGCGCTGGCCGGCAAAGCGCCCCCCACGGCAACGGAACGCATAGTAAATCCAGAGAGCTTCAAGCCATTGCAGGTCATCACGCCCCACGTGAGTAAGAGAACGGCGCAAACGGTGATGAAAGCGTTGGAATTGACCCCGACCCAGCGTTGGCAGCGGACCGAGGAGATGGCAGAAGCCTTGTATGCTCCAATTCCAAAGCCAACGGAGGGCCCGCAAAATGAAGATGGACCAAAGGAACCCCCCACTCCCTTCCCGTGCCTCCGCAAACTATTAGCCGGGCTGAAGCAAAATAATCTTCTTACTCAGCCAATGCGTAAAGTAGCTTTTGGAGTAGGCAGTTTAGCTGTATGTACTTTTGTCATTGGCCTGGTTGTCGGAATCATTCCCTCGCTCCCTGATCCTACTCCCTCACCAATCATCACAGAAATAACCATAAGCCCCACACCTTCCCTTTCCCCTTCCGTTACCCCCTCACCCTCACTCACACCGACGAACTCACCGACGCCGCCAGCCCCCACACCCACCAAGGCCACGGCGCCCACCGCGACTTCGACGCCGACGCAGACCCCCTCGCCTACGCCTCAGCCGCCCACGGCAACGCCGCGTCCA
>JBKHCQ010000303.1:0-4676 GCA_046541755.1 Anaerolineales bacterium
ATCAGAGGGCAAGGAGATGACGCGGAAGTGCATCAAGGCCGCCGTCGAGCGCGGCGTGAATTACATCGATATCGCCGATGTCTACGCGCGGGGCAACGCGGAACGTGTCGTCGGCGAGTCGATCCGGGAGTTGGACCTGCGCCGGCAGGATTTGGTCATCGCCAGCAAGGTCTTCTGGCCGATGAGCGACAATGTCAACGATCGCGGGCTGAGCCGCAAGCACATCATGGAAAGCATCGACAATTCCTTAGAGCGCATCGGCGTCGATTATTTGGATATCTACTTCTGCCACCGTTACGACCCGAACACGCCCGTCGAAGAGGTTGTCCGCGCGATGGACGACCTGGTGCATCAGGGCAAGATCCTCTATTGGGGCACGAGCGTCTGGAGCGCGGCGCAGATTGAGGATGCCTACGGCACATCCCGCCGCTTCAACGCCTATGTTCCGCAAGCCGAACAGCCTCGATACAATATGTTAGATCGTCACATCGAGCCGGAGATTATGCCCACGGCGGCTAAACGCGGCATAGGGCTAGTCGTCTTCAGCCCGCTGGCGCAGGGCCTGCTCACCGGCAAGTACAACGCGGGCATCCCCGAAGGCAGTCGCGCGGATCGCACCGATTGGCTGAAGAGTGAGTTGACGGAGGAGAATGTCGAGAAGGTCCGACAACTCACCGAGATCGCCACCGAGTTGGACATCACCCCGGGGCAGTTGGCGCTGGCGTGGATTCTCCGCCGCCCAGAGATCAGCGCGGCCATCACCGGCGCGACGAAGGTCGCCCACGTGAAGGACAACGTCGCCGCCTCGGACGTGGAGCTTTCCAATGACGTGCTGGCGCGGATCGAAGCGATTTTGGATAACGATCCGACCCGCTAGGAACCTGGTAGAGTGAAAAAGAGCTATGGGGACAGTGCGCGTCACGTTGCGCACTGTCCTTCATTTTTCTGATATAATGATGGAGCCAATGTAGCCCGGAGATTGAGATGTATGATCGCGTTTTGAATCAGATGCGGGAGAGAATTCGTAGTCGTGAGTATGTGATGACTCTCCATGCTGAAGAAGAAATGGAAGATGATAACTTGTCCATTTTCGATGTTGAGCATGGGATTCTCACGGGCAGAATTGTTGAGCGACAGAAAGATCGTGTCACAGCGGAAAAGAAATATCTTGTTGAAGGGGAAACTCTTGCGGGTGATTTGGTTGTTGTAGTTGCTAAACTGAGTATCACGGGAAGGTTGGTCATTATTACAGTATATTTAGTGTGAGCCATTGAGGACAACGAGGAATGACAATGAGATGCGATATTTGTGGTGAAGAAGGTGCTCGTGTTCGTCACGTGACACGCAGCTATGGCAAGGGAAAGAACTTACTGGTTATTGAGAATATTCCAGTGATTAGTTGCCCGCACTGTGGAGAGAGCTATCTAACTGCTGAAACGCTTCACGAGATTGAACGGATTAAACTGCATCGGAAGAGTTTTGCTCAAGAACGCCCTGTCCCTGTGGCTGTTTTTTCTTAGCCCCTTTTTACTCCGATCCCTTTTATGTCGATTAAGAAAAAACGTTTTTGGCTGATGTTGGTCGTCGGCGCGGCGCTGATGCTCGTATGGGGCGCGCTGTCGCTCTCTTGGGATGACATCTTCTCGGCGGCGCCCTCCTGGACGCCTACGCCGACCCGCACCGCGACGCCCACGGCAACGTTGACCCCGTCGCTGACACCAACGCCCTCCGCCACGCCGACGATGACGCCCACACCCACATCTTCACCGACAGCAACGCCTACGCCTACACCGTCGCTAACATTGACGCCTTCCCCCACGCCCACGTTGACACCCTCCCCGCTGCCGGAGGCCGCCGCGCCGGATGAGTTGCTAGAGTTGGCGCGGATGACCGATTCTAACGATACGCGCCCCTCGCTCTTCCATCGCCGGATCTTTGTGGGGCTGTACGGCACCACCGGGCCGGGCTTGGGCATTTTAGGCACCGCCTCCGCGACGAACACCGTGACGATGACGCGCCAAGTGGCCGCCGACTATCAGGCGCTGCTCACCGACACGCTCGTCATCCCCGGCTTCCACATGGTGGTCACCATCGCCGATGCGTTCCCCGGCGAGGAGGGCCGGTACAGCCATCGCGTCAGCACGGACACCTTGCAGACGTGGATCGACGTCGCGCAGACGCATAATCTGTGGAGCGTGTTAGATATCCAGCCGGGACACAGCCCCATCACCGATGAGTTGGCCTTTGTCGAGCCGTTCCTGCGCCAATCCGATGTACATCTGGCCATCGACCCGGAGTTCGTGATGTCGGAGACCACCCGCATCCCCGGCCAACACATCGGCATGATGGACGGCGAGACGCTTAACCTCGCTCAGGTGTGGCTGAACGGGATCGCGCAAGAGACCGGCGAACGGAAGATGCTGGTCATTCACCAATTCGATGATCGGATGTTCACGGACAAAGCGGCGATTCGCGATTATCATCTGGTGGATGTGGTATGGGATGCGGACGGCTTCGGCGGGCCATCCCCTAAAATCCAGGATTACGATCAATACGCCGCCGAACCGGGCTTTGAGTATGGCGGCTTCAAGATCTTCTACAACTACGACACTCCGGTGATGACGCCCGCGCAGGTGTTGCGCCTTACGCCGCGCCCGGTCTTTGTCATCTATCAATGATTGGATGTGTTTTGGTTGCTTTTTTGGCTTGTGAAACTTTGCTCGACTTCCCTCGTATTAATTTATATGCTAAAATAATATAGAGTTGGGTCTGAGGTTAGATAATGACGCGCTGTGAGGTGAGGTTATTGTCAATAATGAGATGAGAAGCTATAAATTCTCTCAAAATTGGTCAACTATCACGCTTACTTAGGAGGTAAAGCGATGAGCCTACTGGATCAAATCAAAGGCGATATGGCAGGATTGGAAGAGACGATGGCCAATGTCATCCCTGGCTATAAGGGGTACAAGCAAAAGGAATTGCGACGTGAGGCCGATAAGTTGTTGCGCGATACCTTGGCCGACCGGATGCGCACCGTCAAGATCCAACTCGATGGGTTGCAGAAGGACCTTATCAGCAGCGGGAAGTTCGATCTACTGGATGACGTGGAGAGCGCGGCGACCCAGTTGCAGACGTTCATCGACCGCGTCAAAACCGCTTCTTATGGATACAGCGGGCTGTTCGACGCGACGAAAGTGCAGGAAGAGGATCTGGATCGGCTCTATGAGTTCGACGCGTATCTGATGGACTACGCAGAACGTGTCGAAGGGGCCATTCGGAACGCCTCTGAAAACGTCGACGGCGAGGAAATTGAAGCTAATATCCGGGCGATTCGCGATCTGGCGCGCGAGGCAAACACCACGTTCGACCGACGTCGTGAGTACATCAACGACGTGCAAAGTTTGTGACTTTAGACAGAGCATCACAAGAGCAAGGAGGTAGACACCTATGGCTCGTGTTTTTGATATTATCGAATATGTAGATGAGGGTCGTGATGAAATCGTGCATCGCTTCCCGGAGCGCGGCTCCGGCGATTTCCGTATTGGCAGTCAATTGATCGTGCGCGAAGGACAAGCGGCGATTTTTTACCGAGATGGCAAGGCGTTGGATATATTCGGGCCGGGCCGTCATACCCTGACGACGGCGAATATTCCGCTGTTGACCAACCTCATCGGCAAGGCCTTTTCTGGGCGGACGCCGTTCAAGGCCGAAGTCTACTTCGTCACGACGCGCGAACTGACGGATATGAAGTGGGGAACGCCGCAGCCGATCACGATCCCCGATCCCGTGCTGGGGATGGCGCGCGTTACCGGCTATGGCTCCTACGCCATTCAGGTCACCGATCCGCAACTCTTCGTCTCGAAGATCGTCGGCACCCAGAACCTCTACCGTACCCGCGACATCGAGGGCTTTTTCCGCAGCATCATTCTTACTAAGATCACCGATTTGATCGGCGAGATGGGCAAATCAATCATCCAAATGGCGGCTTTCGTCGAGGAGTTGGCGGCCGGCGTGCGCGCCAAGGCGAGCGAGGAGTTCGCGGCGCGCGGCGTCACGCTGAATTCCTTCTACGTCGAGTCGCTCTCGCCCACCGAGGAGACGTCCAAGGCCATCGACGCCCGTTCCGCGATGGGCGCCATCGGCGATATGGGCAGTTATGAGCAGTATCAGCGCGCGCAGGCACTACGCGACGCGGCCAAGAATACCAGCGGCACAGCGGGCGCGGCAGCGCAACTCGGGGCCGGGATTGGGTTGGGTGCGTCCTTCCTGCAAGGGCAACAGGGACAACAGCAACATCAGGGATCTCAGGGTGGGGGAGAAGATCCCGTCCAGAAGCTACAAAAGCTCAAGGCGATGTTGGACGCTGATTTGATCAGCCAAGAGGAGTACGACGTGAAGAAGGCGGACATCCTGAAGAATATGTGATCGCAATCCTTGCGAAGGGGCGCATTTACAAGTTGGGGGAGGACAGACTTCGGAAGTCTTGCTCGTGCTCCCCCAAGTTTTGCATACGTCCCTTGCGAAGGTTGCGGTGAACCTGTAGCTTACGGGTCTCTTAGTCCAACGAGGATAGACCTTGTGATAGAGGTCTGTTTGTAACCTTCGCAAGGGTGATCGCAATCCTTGCGAAGGTTGCGGTGAACCTGTAGCTTACGGGTCTCTTAGTCCAACGAGGA
>JBKHCQ010000304.1:0-4671 GCA_046541755.1 Anaerolineales bacterium
ACGCTTGAGCGCCAACTGGCGTTCAGGGAGAAGGAACTGGATATTATCTTAGCCATCGATCACATTCGCGACACCGCTTCCAAGCCGACGGCGATGTTTTCCGGCATCGTCGATGTGGTCATCGATCAATTTCACGCCACGATGTGCCTCCTCTACATCATCAACCCGGAGGATCAACGGTTGGAGCTAAAAGCGCTGCGGGAGCGCAACGGGAATTGGCAACAGGTGAGCTTTAATGTCGATAGAGATAAACTCCAGGCGCTGCTAGAAAGAGACGACATCAAGACACTGACCGCCGCGCAACTTTTCGATGCCCAGACCGTCGCCACCCTCACCCAGGACATCTATCTCATCGGGATTCCGATCTTTATGGATACAGAGCCGCTCGGCTTGTTGCTCATCGGGCGGGATACCCAACCCTTCGCCGAGGAGGAAATCCGTCTGCTGGAAACCACCGAAAGCCAAATCGACTCCGCCGTGATCCAGGCGCACAACTACGAGGAGATGGTGCAGCGCAACCGCGAGCTGGAGACCATTTACCACTTCGACCGCATCCGCGATCAAAATCTCCCCTTCGATGAAATGTTGGACGTCGTCTTAGAGGAACTCTGCCACAGCATCGAGGCGGAGATGGGCTTCGTGATGCTCTATAATCAGGCCGGCGAGCGCCTAGAGATGCGCGCTCTCACCCACGAGGACATCTTCAAAGACCCGGCGTGCCAACAATTGATCAACGAACTGGCTAACGAGGCCATCCACAAGGGAGAATTGATCTGCAACTCGCATCTGGGCAATTTATCCTGCGCGGTGATGGCTATTCCGCTTATCCTGCGCAACGAGATCATCGGCGTCTTCGGCGCGCTGAATCAACAGCGCCAGCGGGGTTTCACCTCGAACGAGCGCCAACTCCTGCGCGCCATCGTCAGCCAGATGGACACGGCCATCCTGGAGAGTCTGGAGCGCCGCCGCCTGCGCCAGGTGCTGGGCCGCTCGGTCGATCCCAATGTGCTGGAGCAATTGTTAGCCAAGCCGGACGTCGATCTGCTGAAGGGCGAGCGCACGCGGATGACGGTGCTCTATGCCGATCTACGCGGCTCCACTTCGCTGGCCGAGCGTCTGGAACCGGAAATGCTGGTCGAATATCTCAACAATTATCTAGGCCAGATGACCGAGGTCGTGCTCGCGCACAAGGGCACCTTGGATAAGTTCGTGGGCGATGAGGTGATGGCCCTCTTCGGCGCGCCGCTGCCGCAGCCGGATCACGCGCTGCGCGCGGCGCGGACGGGCTTGCAAATGCAGGCGCGCCACGAGGAGAACCGGGCGCGGTGGCGAGAGGCGCGCGGCGCCGAGGCGCCGGCGATTGGCGTTGGCATCGCGACCGGCGACCTGATCGTCGGCGAGATCGGCTGCGAGCAGCGCACGGACTACACCGTCATCGGGCGCGCGGCAAATCTTGGCGCGCGCATCTGCTCCATCGCCAAGCCGGGGCAGGTGCTCATCAGCCAGCCGACCTATGATCTTATCCGCGATGACGTCATCGTCGAGGCGATCCCCGACCAACGCTTCAAAGGGATCGATGAGCCGGTGACCGTCTACAACGTCCAGGCGATCAAAGAAACCTAGGCGATTCCAACACAGCGATAAAACTTTTCGCGATTCGAAGAAAAGTCAGAGACGAGATTTCTAAGCAGACCCGAAGGGCTTGAGAACCCTTCGGGTCTGAGACATCATAGGCAGTCTACATATTGTGGGAGAAATAAGTTTCGAGGGAACTTTTTTGATTTTAGCTCATTCCTGATAGGAGTTCATAATGTCGATACAGTCTAAGGATAAGTCTACCGCAAAAATCCCGTTGCGAATTGTCCTTATCGTGCCCTTTGTCATTCAAGTCATCCTGATAATCGGGCTGGTGGGTTATATCTCGTTTATCAACGGGCAACAGGCGGTGAATAATGTCGCGCATCAACTTCTGAGCGAGCTGACCCATCGCATTGAGGAGCATCTATACGATTTTTTGACGCTCCCTCACCAGATCAATCGCATCAATGCCAACGCGATTCGCCAGGGGTTGCCTCCAGCCGATGATCCCGCCGCCTTGGAGCGCTATTTCTGGGAGCAGATCCAAGTCTTCGACTCGGTGACGAGCATCTACTTTGGCAATCCCCAGGGCGGACTGGCGAACGCGGGGCGCGAGGGCGCCGAAGGCTCGCTGTACGTCATCGCCACGGATGGGTTCGAGAGTGGGCCGTTTAGAAAATATGCCACCGATGATCACGGACATCGCACCGAGCTACTCGTAACCGTTCCGGACTTCGACGCGCGGACGCGGGGCTGGTATGCCGAAGCCGTCGCCAAGGGCGACGCCGCCTGGAGCGAGGTCTATATTTTGTTCACGGGGCAGGATATGGCGATCTCCGCCAGCCGGCCCGTGTACGATGCAGAGGAGAATCTGCTGGGCGTGGCGGCGGTCGACATTTTCGCCTCGCACATCAACGAGTTTCTCAAAGAAATCCAGATTGGCGAGACCGGCGTGAGTTTCATCATAGAACGCTCCGGTTTATTGGTCGCGTCTTCGGCAGACGAGGCGCCCTTCACCGCGCCGGGTGGCGACGAAGCGCAACGGCGCATCTACGCTACCGAAAGCGCTATCCCCATAATACGCCGCGCCGCTGAATACTTGACCGACCAATTGGAAGATTATCACGACATCACCGAAGCGGAGCGATTTGAATTCAAGATCGCCAGACAGCGGTATTTTCTGCAAGTTGCGCCGGTGCAAGACGAATATGGCGTCGATTGGCTGGCCGTCGTCGTCATTCCCGAATCGGATTTTATGGCCCAAATCCATAAGAATAATCGCACGACGGCTTTGATCGTCAGCATCGCGTTGCTCGCCGCCATCGGGTTGGGAATCGTCACCGCGCAATGGGTGACTCGCCCCATCTTATGCCTCAACGCCGCCACGCGCGCGCTGGCCAAAGGCGAATGGGAACAGCCCCGCGACGCCGGCTGGATCAGCGAGATCGATGAATTGGCGCAATCGTTCGCTCAGATGGCGGGCGAGTTGAAAGCAACCTTGGAGGGCTTAGCCTCCGAAATCGCCGAACGCAAGCAAGTAGAAGCAGCGCTGCGGGAGAGCGAGCGAAAGTACCGCACGCTCATCGAGCAATCCCACGACGCCATTTATCTCTTGTATGAGGGACGCTTCGAGATCATCAATCCCCGGTTCACCGAGCTGTTCGGCGTCACGCCGGAGGAGGTCCGCACGCCGAGCTTTGATTTTATGACCCTGGTCGCGCCTCAGAGCCGTCCGCTGATCGAGGAACGCGAGAGACAATTGGCCCGAGGTCAAAACCTGCCCAACAGCTACGAATTCACCGCGCAGGACAAAGGGGGCCACAAGATCGAGGTAGAGGTATCCGTCTCCTACATGCCGTACCGCGACGGGACGGCCACCCAGGGAATTCTGCGCGACGTCACCGAGCGTAAGCGGCTCGAACGGCAACTACGTCGGCACGAACGCCTGGCCGCCGTGGGCCAGTTGGCCGCCGGCATCGCCCACGATTTTCGCAACCTCCTCTCCACCATCATCCTCTACGCGGGCATGGGCCAGCGCGAACCCGGCCTATCGCCCAAGTTAGCGCGGAATCTCAAGACGATTATCGGAGAGTCGAGGAAGGCGGCGGATATGGTGCAACAGATCCTCGACTTCAGCGGGCGGGCCATGGTCGAAATGCAGCCGTTGGATCTCAAAGTCCTCACGCAAGAGGTGACGGCCATCCTGCGGCGCACGATCCCGGAGCACATCCATCTCGATTTGAAAATCGGCCCGGATAAATACATCGTCCACGCCGACGCCGGTCGCATTCAGCAGGCGCTGATGAACTTGGCGCTGAACGCTCACGACGCTATGCCGGATGGCGGGGAGTTGCGGTTCGAGCTTTCCCGGTTGCAAATCGGCCTGGACGACGAACCGCCGGTGATAGATATACCGCCCGGCGCGTGGATCTGTCTGGTCGTGGCGGACACGGGGATGGGGATGTCGGAAGAGGTGCAAGCCCATCTATTCGAGCCGTTCTTCACCACCAAAGAAGTAGGCCAAGGCACCGGCCTGGGGCTGGCGCAGGTATTCGGCATCGTCCGCCATCATGAGGGCTACATCAATGTGGAGACGGAAGTAGGCCGGGGGACAACCTTCCGCATCTACCTACCCGCGTCCGAGGCCGAGGAGGAGAGCGGGAAGCACGAAACCCATACCGCGCCCCAGGGACGCGGAGAGTTAATTCTGCTGGTGGAGGATAACGCTCGGCTGCGAGAAGCGGGCCAGGATCTGCTGGAGTTACTGGGCTATCGGACGTTGAGCGCAGCGAACGGGATCGAAGCGCTGGCAGTCTACGAGACGAATAGTGACATCGCCCTGGTCATCACGGACGTCATCATGCCCAAGATGGGCGGCAAGGAGCTGGTGCAGAAACTGCGCAGCACACATCCCCACATAAAAGCGCTGGCCATCACCGGCTACGCAGATGAAGATGTCGTGGAAGAGTTGCGGGTCGTCGGCTTTCAGGACGTGATCCACAAACCCTTCGCGCCAGATGCCCTGGCGCGCGTGATCCGCCGCGCGCTGGATGCGCGCCGCTAGCCAATACAATCCCACAAGGTGTGATGATG
>JBKHCQ010000305.1:0-4642 GCA_046541755.1 Anaerolineales bacterium
GGGGCACAGCCCGACGTTGCAGAGCAGGTGCAAGCGCTGTTAGAAGCGGCGGAGCCGGTCGTGGCGATGGACAAAGCCGGGCTGACCAAAGCCGAGTTGGCCCGCGCCTATTACATCTTCATCAAGGGACATTTCCCCAAGCAGGCTGATGATCCCTGGCGCTATGTTTATCGCGTGCTCGATTTGCCGGAAGAGAGATGGCCGATCTACGACTACTTCGACGCGCGATGGGACCGTCCCTACGTCATCGCCAAAGATATCGCGCTTTCCGAAGAAGCTGTCAATCGTCGCTTTGTGGAGGATGGCAGCGCGTTGTTGGATGAGGCCGGCATAAAAGATCCCAAGATCGAATTATTCACAGAGTATGTGCAGCGCCACGTGAATTTCAGCTTTGGAGAAGTAACCCGCCGAGATTTTGGCGCGTACTTGCAGCACTACGAGGAAAATCAGCACGGCCAATGTGTGATGTGCAGCTCCACGCTCCCCACCAAGGATTGGATGTCCGGCGATGTACGGGATGATATCACCGTGCAGGCCTTCTCCAATCGGCTGCGCGGCGGGCCGGGTGATCCTAAAAAGCAAATCTGCGCTCTCTGTCGCATCCAATTCCTCATAGAAAAGCTCAACTATCCGCCCGTGCGCGGCGAGAACATCATCTACCTGCATCTCTTCCCCTACGCCTTCCTGACCGCGCCCTATATTCAAGGGCTGCGCGTGGGCATTCAGCGCTTGACCCGCGAGGATGTTGTGGAGCGCGCGCTCTTCCTGCGCCGGGAGCAGGCCATCGCCTCGATGGCCGAGGATCAACCTCTCAGCCTGGACTTCACCGCCGTGACCCACAACGGTAAACCGCATACCTACGGCCTCTACCTGCCGCGCTACTCGCGGACGGTCGGCAACCGCATCATCTTCCCGCTCAATCCGGCGGGACGCAATGACACGGAGCGCTTTCTCTTCGCGCTGTGGTATGCGATGCTTCTACAGAAATACTTTGGTACCAAGGTGCTGCTGAGCGCTTCGCCGGTTGCGCCGCTGGGAAAGGAGAACTTCCACGATCTCTACGTCGCTGATGTGCCGCTCAATGCGCGCGGCCTGCTCCGCGATAACGATTACGCGGCGTACAAGGACGGCACCGAGGAACCGGGCACATTAGCCGCACTGTGGGAGCAAGTGCAGGCGCTCTTTGCGTTCTATCGTTTGACCCGCTCGACGGACACGCGGCGCAACGAACTGGTCGCCATGGTGCACAGCCTGGGCGAATCGCCCCTCCACGTCTTTTACACAGCAGAGAAGTTGCTGGAGAATCGCGCCAGCGATCGCGAGTGGCGCTTGATCCGGCTCTCGCAACAAGCGTATCCTCATATAGACACGTTAGTTCACAGTATAGGAGGCAAGATCATGACCCAACTAAGTCAAGCCTTGAAGCATCTGGCGAATATCGCCTGGGAAAATGGCCTGCGCGGCCGCTCGTTGAAGAAAAACGCGCTGATGGCCCCGCTCGATGAGATCTTCAAGAAGTTGGCGTTGCAGAGCGATGCGGCAGACATCGAATTGCTGCGCGCCGCCGCCACCGAGGACATCTTCGAGCACCTGGAGCGTATCGCCGATGCGAAGTACAAACCGGGGAAGAAGAAGTGGGCTGCTGCTCAAGAGTTTGTCAATGGATTCTTCGATGATGTTTATGAAGACGTGTACGGCGGCAAGTTGCAAAAGCTGCTGGCCGATGAGAAGCTCATCCGCTCGGCCTACATGTTCTACATTCGCGAGGAGATCCCACGTAAATCCAAAGAGGTTGAGCAGGTGTAAATCTTTGTCCATCAAAATCAAATCCCATCAATCAAATCGGAGGTAAGAAATGTCTGTTTTGGATAAGTACAGCGAGAAGCTATTGGAAAAGTACACCAATGATCCACAGGGCCGCTATGTGAGCCTGCTGTTGGTGCGTCGGATTGAATCGGAAGCCATTTTTCGCACGGAAGGCAGTGGGGAGGCGCTGAACAAGGAGTTTGTCCACGCTGGCATAGCTGATGATCAACTCGTCCGCCGCGTGGTGATCAGCAAGCGGAAGCAGATGGCCCCGGAGCGTCGCACCGGACGAGAGCTGCTGCGACGTCACGACTTGCTCTACCCGGGGGAAAAAAGCGAAGCGCTCTGCGCGCTCAACACCAACAATCCCTGCGGTAAGTGCGTCGATTGCATGGTCTATGGGTACGCGGCCGGCGGGGGCGGGGCGCAGAAATCCCGCGTCATCACCGACGACGCCTTCAGTCTGCATCCCGCCGCTATGGTGACGGACGTCCGCACCTTCAATGCGCCCTTCGAGGACGGCACGCCCTGGAATCGTGAGGAAGGTACACGCATGACGGGCCTGGGCAGCGACGAGTACGTCAAGCCGGAAGCTGTCTTCGTCGAGATGGAGACACTCAAAGACGTGACGCCCGCCGAATTTCTGTATGTGCTGGGCAACATTCTGCGCACTACCCGCTACGGTGCCATCTCCAGTCGGGTCGGCAAGGTGAAGAACATCTTGGCCGGCGTGGCCTTCAGTAATTGCGAGCTTTTCAGTAATCTGGAATTGACCCAGACGGTCTATGATCGACTCAAGGGCGAAGCGGATGAACTGTCCTTCCCGCTGGAAAACGATGTCGTTCTCACCGCCGTCCAAGAGAGCGCCCAGACGCTCAGTGGCAACGTTGTCGGGCAAGTCGCGTGGATGTCCTCGGATGAGGTCGCCGCCCTGATCGATGAGTTGGGCGAATTGTACGGCGACGAAGCGACGTTCGCCGAGCAGTTGCAAGCCCTTGAATATTAGAGACGTAGTCGATGGGTCATGTAGTCGGGTAGTCCTTAGTCCTATTGCCTCATTGTCCCGGTGACTAACAGACTGCCTGACTATGAGACCATCTGACTATCGAGGAGGTGCCTATGCACATCTATCGCTGTCACCTGACGTTAATGGAAAAGACGTTCTTCAGCAGTCGCGAGATCAGCAACTTCTACTACACAGAGCCGCTGATCGGGAACTACGCGCTGGCCTACGCGCTGGGATTGTGTAACAGCCCCTACTTCAACGATGGAACGATCTACTATCGTCCGCACCTGGGCGCGCTCAATGAGCAAGGGATCTATGTGACGCCGGCCACCATCCAGGGGCAACCGCGCTTCACCGTGGGGCAATTCAACGCCCAGCCGGAAACCTACTGGTCAGCGATGGGCGCCGGCGTGCTGGTCACCCGGCCCGATGGCGCCCAGATGGAGGCTTCCGGCAAGGGATGGTACATTCTTCGCCCTGGCAAGCGGCGCAAGAAGGTCAGCGCGACCAATCGCCCGCAATATGGGCGAATTCGCTATCTCTCCGTCGGCAATGAAGCCGTCTTCTACGTGTTGAGCCAAGCGGAACTCACGCTGCCGCGCTACATCCGCCTGGGCAAATTTATGAGCAAGGCCAAGATGACCATCCAGGAGCTTCCCCATCAAGCTGTGACGGACGACAACGTCACGCTGCCCTATCTGCTCAACCCGGCAGATCTGGGCGAGGCGACGGCGCTTCATCTCTACGACCTCGTCACCGTGCCGCCGACGCCGCTGGTCAGGAATGCGCTGGTCAGTGGGTCGTTCTATCGATTGGCGGACGATACGCTTCTACCCCAGGGCATGCGCTTTGGCGTGGAAGAGGCGGCGTGACACAATGAACTATTCAACTCCTCTATTTGGGACACTAAGAGGTGGATATGACTAACACGATGGAAATTACGCTCAAGACCCTGACGCCGCTGTGGACCGGTGGCGTCGATGGGGAGATGGACCGCGTCCACGAGACGGGCATCATCGGCAGCTTGCGTTGGTGGTACGAGGCGCTCGTGCGCGGCCTGGGCGGTTGGGCGTGCGACCCGACGGCGGACCGACAGCGTTGCCCCGACCAAGAAGGGCAGCGCTGCACTGCGTGCGAATTATTCGGGTGTACCGGCTGGCAACGGCGGTTCCGGCTGACGGTCGAGGATCACACCGAGCGTCTCTGGTCTCCGCCGCCCAACGCGCTCAACGTGCGCCCTCCCGGGCGTCGACGAGGTTGGTACCTGCCGCCGGGGCACGTTGGGGAACTCACGATCCATATCCAAGGTGATCAAGCGACCTGCAGCTTACTGGCTTCCCTCTTCCTCTTTTTGGAACAATGGGGGGCGATAGGAGCCAAGCCTCAACTGGGCTATGGGGTGTTTCGTTTACAGAATCGAGAGGAGCTTGCAGCGCGGGCGCAGGATTGGGCATGGAAGTTGATGGGTGACGATGAGTCAGACCCTACCCGTCCTGATTTGCGCCGCTTTGGATTTTTTCGCTTTCGCTTTTCGCCTTCGACAAAGGGCTGGTGGACGCGCGTGCCCGGTATGGAGCGCTTATTGGGGCGAAGCGACACGGCAAATGCCCTGCGACAGGCCGTTGACCGCGAGATGATCCCGGTCTCCCCGGCGCTCAAGAACATGTGGCGCTTTGAGCGCTGGCAGGGCTTGCGCGATGCGGAACGAGAGGTGTTTGGCACTGCCTTTGGGCGCTACGATCCTGTCCGCAGCAAGATTGCTGTCAGTTGGGCCTACCCCGCTGGCGATGCTTGGGAAGTACGAGGCTGGGTCTGGCTCCCGGCACAGGA
>JBKHCQ010000306.1:0-4622 GCA_046541755.1 Anaerolineales bacterium
AGACCTCAAGAGGAACTATGAACAGTCCCTCAGAGATGGCCTCGATTCTACAAGATATGGCGGAGCATTTCACCGCGTCAGACGACCGCGAGCTGATCATCCAGTTTGATTTTCAACCGGAGGGGGAGACGTGGCACATCGTTTGGGCCGAGGGGCTAGCGCCCGAAATTTACGCCGGCCCGCATTATCTTTGTGCTCTCGGTGGAGACGCTGACGCAGCTCCACTACTCGAAACCAGAAATAGAAACCCCCTGCGTCCCAACGAGACGTCACAATGGGAGCTACGTATTGGTAAGTATCGCGTTTTTTACGATGTCCCAAAAAACCTATACTCTAGCTGAACGTTCCAAAGAAGCGGAGAGGCTATCACAATCTCAAGTGAAAGCCTTGCTAGGTTTAGATTAGACTGTCCTGCAAAAACTGTCAAAACAAATTGGATAATCCTATAGACGTGACACGCAATTCGAAATTCTTAACTCGTCATTTTTCAGGAGGTATTGAACATGCTCTATCGATTTGATCCTATGTACTGGATTATCAGCCTGCCGGCGTTGATCTTGGCCCTGGTTGCCCAGGCGTGGGTGCGGTCGTCGTACAACAAATATCTGCAAGTGCGGAACTCGGCGGGCATCACCGGGCGCGAGGCCGCGCAACACTTGATGCGGTCGGCGGGCTTGAACTTGCGCGTCGAGCGGGCGCGCGGCGAACTCTCCGATCACTATGATCCGCGCAACGACGTGTTGCGGCTCTCCGAGGGCGTCGCGAATCGCGCGTCGGTCGCCTCCGTGGCGATTGTGGCCCACGAGCTGGGGCACGCGCTTCAGGACGCCAACGCCTATCTGCCGCTGCGCCTGCGCTCTGGATTGGTGCCCGTGGTCAACTTCACCTCGTGGCTCGGCCCGATTCTCTTTATGTTGGGCCTCTGGCTCAATCTCTTCGAGTTGGCGGTCTTGGGGATCGTGGCCTTCTCCGGCGCGGCGCTCTTCGCGCTGGTGACCTTGCCCGTGGAGATCAACGCCAGCCAGCGCGCGATGCGATTGTTAGATCAGAGCGGCATGTTGCGAAGCGCGGAGGAGCGCAAGGGCGCGCGCCGCATCCTCTCGGCGGCGGCGCTGACTTACATCGCGGCGCTGGCCCAGGCGCTCTCGACGCTGCTCTACTACTTTCTCTTGCTCAACGGTCGCAGCTCACGGCAGCGGCGCTGACGGCGCCGTCTGTAGCCCGGCAGCGTTACCATTCGGATCATTCATCAGCCCGCTTTTTAGCGGGCTTTGTTTTTTGGTGAAGCAATTGACTTTCCTCCAATCTCGACTATACTTGGTCTTGGATGAGTGATCACTCACAAAATGAGCTATCGCTTACTGAGTAAAATGCTATAAAAAATGGGAAACCTTGATGATGAATGAACCACTTCAGCGTTCCTTTGCTGCTCGGCGCACCCGACGCATCGCCCGCCGCCGGCGCGAGATCATGGTAGCGGCCGCGCAGGTCTTCTCCGAGAAGGGCTACGCCACCACCACTACCAAAGAAATCGCGCACCGGGCCGATATGGCCGAGGGTACGCTCTATAACTACTTCGATAGCAAGCGCGCGGTGCTGCTGGCGATTGCAGAGGAGGCGGAGGCGCCGATGGAGGCCGCGCTGCGGGATGCCAGCGCGCTGACCGATCACGACGCCATCGTCGATCTCTTCGAGGAGGCGTTGAATGTCTCCGAGATGCGCTTGCCCTTCACCCGCACGATCCTGAACGAGGTCTGGCTGGACGACGGCATCCTGGAGGACTTTGTGGTCGTGCGTTTGCGACGCATCGCGAGTGCGTTGGAGGCGTTCGTTGTCGAGCGTGTGGAGGCCGGCGTCTTTCGCCCCGCGGATCCGACCCTGGTTGCTCAGTTGGTGATTGGAATGTACGGCGGCTTGATCCTGCCGGTCCTGCGCGGCGTCGTCGAGCCGCCGTTGCCGGCGGAGCGCCGCGCGCTCGCTGAGCAGATCACGGATTTGCTGCTCAACGGGATTCGCGCCCGATAGCAAGGGTTGGAGAGAGTACGACGCGATGTGGCAGCGGATCTGGGCCGTGATGCAGAAGGAGTTCATCCAGACCCTGCGCGACCGGCGCACGCTGGCGATCCAGTTGGCGATCCCCATCGTGCAGCTCTTTCTGCTGGGCTACGCCATCACGATGAACGTCGAGCACATCCCCACGGCGGTGGCGGATCAGAGCTTGGATAACGCCAGCCGCGAGTTCGTCGCCGCGATGACCGCCTCCGGCTTCTTTGATGTCGCCGCCTACGTGCCCGACGAGCGTGCCGTGCTCCAGATGCTCGACGCGGGCGAGGCGCAGGCGGGCATCGTGATCCCGCCGGGGTTCGCCGCCGACGTGCAGCGCCGCGAGGCCCAAGTCCTTCTCCTGGTCGATGGCTCCGACCTCTTCACCTCGCAATCCGCCTACAACGCCATCAACGCGATTGCGCAGAATCACGCCACGGAACTACTGATGCAATCGGCGCGGCGCGCAGGGGCGCTGATCTCCAAGGAAAGCTTGCTTCCCCTCGACACGCGCTTTCGCATCCTCTACAACCCCGATCTGGACGACCTCATCTTTCTCATCCCCAGCATGGTGGCGATGCTGCTGCAAACCCAGACCATCTCCCTCACCGCTGCCGCCGTCGTGCGCGAGCGTGAGGTCGGCACAATCGAACAACTCCTCGTCACGCCCATCCGTTCCGGCGAGTTAATGATCGGCAAGACGGCGCCCAACATCTTCATCGCGCTGATCAACGTGCTGACGATTGTGGCGTTGGGCGTCTTCTGGTTTGGCGTGCCCTTCCAGGGGAACTTCTGGCTTTTCCTGGCGCTGAGCTTCCTCTACGTCTTCACGGGCCTGGGCCTGGGCCTTCTGCTCTCGACCATCTCCCAGAACCAGAAGCAGGCGCAGCAGTTGGCGGCGATGATGATGTTAGTCGGCCTCGTGCTGGGCGGCTTCATCTTCCCCCGCGAATCGATGTCGCCCGTCGTCCGCCTGATCGGTAACCTCTTCCCGTTGACCTACTTCATCCCCATCGCGCGCGGCATCATCACCAAGGGCGTCGGCCTGGAACTGTTGTGGGAGGAATTGCTGGCCCTATTCCTCTACGTCATCGTGATCATGGTCGTCGCGGCACGCTCCTTCAAGCAAGGGCTGGATTGATGTAGCGAATAAAGAATGAGGAATTGCGAATAAATGCCCGGAGCCTGGGAGGGAATGTGGGATCGAGAGAATGAAGAATTATCTGCCTGACAGTTTTATGTCTCTATCTCGGCAGATTAAGCAAATGGAGCAGATGTGTGGATAGTCAAGGCTCTCTAGGAATTCGCCGGGGGTATCTGTGTTTTCTTTGTGACACTTTGCGTCCGAATTGAAATCCAATCTGCTGATATCTGCTCTATCTGCTGATTAAAATCAGACGTGTAAAAAATGTCCGGTAACTAGAACGGAGCATCGAAAATGGAGCATAGATGGCAGCGCTTGCGGGCGCTGATCCGCAAGGAGATGACCCACCTGCTGCGGGATCGACGGACGCTGACGTTGATCGTGACCATGCCGCTGATCGAGCTGTTTCTCTTCGCCTACGCCGTGGATATGACCGTCGATCACCTGCCCACCGTCGTCGCCGATCTGAGCCGCGATGCGCAGAGCCGGGCGTTCATCAACGCGCTGGAGATCTCCGGCTTCTTCGATATGGAGATCTCCGCTGCGAGCGAGGCCGAAGTGATCCAGATCATCCAGGCGGGGAAGGCGAAAGCCGGCCTGGTGATCCCGCCCAACTTCGACGGCCGCATCGAGCGGGGCGATGCCCAGGCGCTGCTACTGTTGGATGGCTCCGACTCCTTTTCCGTGAACTCCGGTTATCGCGCGGCGTCGGCTATCGCCCAATCGCACAGCACCGCCCTGATGGCCGAGAAGATCAACCGCATGGGCGGGCGGATGCACCGGATGCCTATCTCGGCCTCCACGCGCGTGATCTACAATCCCAATATGGATGACCTGATCTTCATCATGCCCGGCCTGGCCTCGATGTTGCTCCAAATCTTAGCCGTGAACATGACGGCGCAATCGATTGTGCGCGAGTATGAGTTGGGCGCCATCGAGCAGATCTTAGTCACGCCCGCGCGTCCGCTGGAAATCGTGCTGGGCAAGCTGATCCCCAGTATCTTAGTCGCGATGCTCTCGCTGGGCAGCCTCCTGCTGGCCGCCGTAATCTGGTTCGGCGTGCCTTTTCGCGGCAATCCCTGGGAATTCGCCGGCCTCTCGTTGCTCTTCGTCATCTCCGGGCTGAGCCTGGGATTATTCATCTCGACCATCGCCCACACCCAGAAGGAGACCCAGGAGCTGACGGCGACGCTGATGTTGTTGAGCCAACTGCTCACCGGCTTTATCTACCCCCGCGCGCCGATGCCCGTGGGCGTGCGGCTGGTGGGGAACCTGATCCCGCTCACCTACTTCATCCGCATCGCGCGCGGCGTCATCACCAAGGGCGTCTCCGTTTCCTTCCTCTGGCCCGATGTCATCGCGTTGGTGATCTACAGCGGCGTGGCGATGGCCTTGGCGGCGGTTGCCTTCCAGAAGCGCCTGGACTGACGTAGGC
>JBKHCQ010000307.1:0-4606 GCA_046541755.1 Anaerolineales bacterium
GGAAGCCTGTCGCGACGACGTCAATGCGCGTACCGGGCGGCCCACTCGTCGGCGACACGGCCACCGTCGGGTTCGCGGGCGTGGGGTTCGAGTCCGGGGCCGCGGTCGGGGCTTCCGTCGCGACCGTCTCCGTCGGCGTGTTGATGGGCGTTGGTGTAGTCTGCCGGCATCCCGCCGTCAACAGTGCGATCACCAAGAAAATCAACCCTAGCCTGCTACGATGTCTCATCATTACCCCCCTACCTCCCTTTCGCTTCGTAAACTCCTCTTAGTTTTCGTCTAATATCACCTAATTTCACCGGCTGATGCGAATAGCTCTTAGGTAGTTCCAGAAATTGTAACCGTTTAGTCTTATGAGCAACGCTCCAAGTCCTCGTCCCCGAGGGCGTCTGAGCAGATCAAAGGTGCTTTGTAAACGTCCCCGGGGACGGGGACTGAGAGCTTTTTTTGAAGTTCTGGGAACATCCACTCACGTAACTAAACAGATACCTTTCTTCTTCTTTCTGTTTCTGAACCTTCCGGGAAGCTGTGATCGTCTGAAATCCCCAAGAAGCTGACCCAATTGGACAACTTCAACTGGGGAACGCAGGCTTGACACTTCCCGGAAGGTGAAATCCCCCCAAAAAAATCCAACAGCGCGCCTGCTACGAACTAGATTGTCTCTCGTAATACGCCTGGCACTCGGCCTCGCGACCGCGCACCACGCGCTTTCCCTCTAACGGCCCGCGCGTCTCCGTGACGACAGTCGCTTGATCCTCCTCGCCATCCCGCTCGTAGTAGAGCACCACCCAATCGTGGGTCTTGCCGAGTTCGTGCGCCTGCGCCGTGTTCGAGTAGAGGGCCGTGAACTCCCAACCGTCGCGCTCGGTGTTCAGGATAGGCAACCACGCCTCCCCCTCCGGGTTGAAGCGTTTGGGCGCGATCTTACGGAGCTTTCCGGCCTTGGCCTTGCGCCGATATTCCTCGTCCACGTCCAGCAATATATCCACGCTCGGTTGCTCCTCCGGCGCCGCCTCACCCGCGGCGCGCCGTCGTGAGCGTTGCGCTGCCGTGCTCAACATACCGGCCAGGCTGACGCGCACATTGCGCGTTTTCCTTGGACCGAACCCCGCCACCTCCTCCAAGCGGCTATCGTGGGCCGCCTGCTCCAACTCCTCCAAGGTCGAAACGTCCAACTCTTCGGCGATCCGCTGCGCAAGCTCCTCGCCGATGCCGGGCACCTGCGTGAACAACTCGCCCGGCGCGATCTCGCCCTGTAATCGCTCCAACATCTCCGAGCGTCCGGTTTTAGCGTAAGCGGCGATGATTCTCGCAATACCCTCGCCGATATTGGGCCGCTTTTGCAACGCCTCCTCGCCCTCTTCGAGCGCCTGGTCGGCGATGGATTCCTCCGCCTTCCGGACTGTATCGGCAGCGTTGCGGTAGGCTCGGATCCGAAAGCGGTTAGCTTCCTGAATCTCCAGAAAATCCGCAAGTTGATCTAAGAGATCGGCTATTTCCTTGTTCGTCGGTTTTGCGTCTGGCATTCTCTCCTCCCGCTAACATCCGAGGTGCGTTGCCCAGTCGGCGAGACTCACGTAGAGCATCATTCATTAGTCTTCCGCGCCTAAGCCTTGCGAAGGCCGTCGGCCTTCGCAAGGCTTTTCTTCTTCATCCATTCATCCAGCCCTTTCATCTACTCCTTTAATCCACCCCCTTTAATCCACCCCGTCAATCTTTGACCACAAACGTGATCTTGCAGTTGGCGCGATATGCCGTGACCTCGTTGTCCTCAACGATGGCCTGGAAATCCTTGACGTAGATGGACTCGATGTTGTGGATGGTCTGGGATGCTTCCGCAAGGGCCACATCTACCGCGTCTTCCCAGCTCTCATCTGATTGGGCCAGAACCTCAATTACCTTAGCTACTGACATTTCCTTCCTCCTTATCTCAAAAAACTT
This sequence comes from Anaerolineales bacterium, assembly GCA_046541755.1. Classification (GTDB taxonomy): domain Bacteria; phylum Chloroflexota; class Anaerolineae; order B4-G1; family SLSP01; genus JAAAOZ01. Next base: position 1,942 of record JBKHCQ010000307.1, read on the forward strand.
AGAAAACTTGAAAAACTTGAAGATCCTGAAGCTCTTGGAATGGTCCTCCTGTTCCAGAGACATCGATCTTCTACACTCACTCCAACACCAAAGAATAAAACCACGCCTTCATCCATCATCCAAAACCCATCACACAAACTGCGCCAACACCTGAATATCCTCTTCCATCGTCGCTTTCAGCTCCTGGTTGTAGAAGGCGGCGGCCGGATGGTAAAGAGAGACAATCTTGACCTCGCCATACGCCGTCTCAGCCTCCAGCACCTCGCCGTGCAAATCGCCGATCTTCTGGCCTTGCTGAAGCAGATCATAATGGGCCAGGATAAAGTCCATAGCGAAGCGGCCCAAGGTGACGATGACGCGCGGCTGGATGATCTCGATCTGGCGCAGCAGAAAGCGCGCGTAGAGATCGATCTCATCTTGATGGGGATCGCGGTTGCCGGGCGGGCGATCCTTCATCACATTGGTGATGTACACATCCGCCCGGTCGATGCCAATGGAAGCGAGCAACTCATCCAGCACCCGCCCCGCATTCCCCACAAAGGGCCGCCCCATCTTGGCCTCTTGGGCGCCCGGCGCTTCACCGATGAAGATCATCTCCGCATCGGGATCACCCTCGCCGACGACGGGCTTGTAGCCGTGCTCTTTGCGATATTCATACAGCGGCGATTGTGCGAGATCTTGAATCTGCTCGACTATCGCTTCGAGTTGGCTCGCCCTGTCTCTGTGCATTTCAGTTCCGGTCAAGTTCACGATGCTTCGCGCGTCAGCGTAACGACCACGTCACTTGCAAATTGACCTGAACTTCCTCTGAACCAGGTTCGACCGGCACGCCGGCCGCCCGTTCCATCTCAGCGCTCTCCAGCGTGACCGGGCGCGGCGTGCGCGTCGATTCGTCGATGGAGAGCACGTCGCCCAACTCGGCCCCGGCTAAGGAAGCCAGTTGTTGCGCCTTCTCCTCAGCGTCCTCCCAAGCGGCGTCGCGGGCCTGATTAAGCAGATCCTGCGAATCGTCCACCTCGAAACGCAAGCCATCGATGCGGTTAGCGCCCGCCCGCACCGCCGTATCCAAGAGTTGCCCGATCGCGTCCAAATCCTCGGTGCGGGCCACCACGATGTTACGGGCTGTGTAGCCGACCAATTCGCGCTCCTCCGCTTGTCCCGGCTCACGGGGCGGCGTCTCATAGCGGGGGTTTAGCCGCACAGTCTGGGTCCGAATCTGCTCGGCAGGAATGCCCGCATCTCTTAGACTGTTGATGACATCCGTCATCTGGTCGTTGTTCTGTGAAAGTGCCTCGCTGGCCGTCTCCGCCGTGGTCTCCACGCCTAATCGCAGCGTCACTTGATCGGGCGCGGCGCTGATCACGCCGCTGCCGGAGACGCTGATCGTGCGCCGGTCTCCCTCCTCAGATTGAGTCTGTCCCCCCGGCGGCGCGCAGCCAACCGAGGCCACCAATACGGCGCCCAGCGTTAGGATGAACAAAATCGTAGTCTTCCATCTGTTTTTCATTTGAGAACCTCCTCAATATAGTCGATAGTCACGTAGTCACATCGTCAAAAAATCAAGGGGTCTGTTCTTTGCGAATGAAAGCTCTCCTTACTGGAATTTTCTCCTTTGCATCAGCCTTCCACTTTCCACTTTAGCAGAAGATAGAGCCGACTAGCGATGAAGCAGGTAAGATTTACCGCTGGGATTTGTTGGAAAGCGTTGGGATTCCGTTGGGGAGGGTGAAAATACGCCCCCAACAAAAAAATCCCCTCAAGGGAAAGACCCTTGGGGGATGGGGGTGATCTTTATGCTAAAAAGCGACTGCTCACGGCGTCTGCGGCTCGCGGATCATAATCCAGTAGCGTGTGTCGCTGTTGGGGAAGGTATCCTCCTCGCGCACATCGAAGCCGTAATGCTGATAGATCTCCAAATTGGGGATGGTGTGGGTTTCTAAGTAGCAGGGCAACCCTTCTTCGTCCAACCGGGCGAACATCGGGCGGAGCAGCGCGCTGGCGTGACCTTGGCCCTGATGCGCGGGATCGACGCCGATGACCGAGAGGTACATGTGGGGGAAGGGCGCGATGCGCTCGTGAGTCTCCTCGATGTAGGCATCGGTCGCGCTGATGCGCGCGGTCGTCTTCAGCCCCAGATTAAAGAAGGCCGGGATCGCGCCGCATTGAATTTGCTGCCAGAGCGACATCTTCGCGCGCTGCGAGGGGAGCCAGACGGCCACGCCCTCCAGATCCGGCGAGGTAGCATAGCCCTCGCCATAGCGCACGCCGTAGACGACCATCAGGCGGAAGATGTAGTAGATTTTCTGATGACGGCGCGCCGCGTCGGGGATGAAATACTCCCAAAGCGGTTCATCGGCGAAGGCGCGCGTCAGGACGCGCGCCGCCGGCTCGATCTGCGCGCGGGTCAAGCGAACCAGGGATGGAGCAAACTGCTGGGTTTCGGATTTCATGCGTGGATTCTCCTTACTCTCCTCATCAATTTAATGGCTCTCAATCGGCGGACAACAACCCCAGTATACACGCCCATCCATTCGAATCAAGAGTAAAAAAGAGGGCGAAAAACCGCATCTCCCCACGCGCCGACAGCGAGCACATCTGCACAACACAAAAACCCGAAGGGTTCTCGAAAACCCTTCGGGTCTGATCCCGTCCCGTCCGAACCTCC
>JBKHCQ010000308.1:0-4586 GCA_046541755.1 Anaerolineales bacterium
AAAAATCCGTGTGATCCGTGAAAATCCGCGAGCCGCTTTCTATTGGATGATCTTCTGGGTGGCATACCAGCCGGTTAACATGGCGATGGGCACGCCGGCAGGGGAATAGGCCCACTGGCCGGCTTGTAGGACGCCCGGTATAGGGGTTAAGGCAGATTTTGGAATGTCTTTCAATTGATTGACGACGGGAACGTCCGCCTCAAACGACCAGCCGGTAATCGCGCCCTCAGAACTCCCGGCCACCTTATGGATCGTCAAGGGGGTGGAGGAAAATTTAAAGAGGACATCATCCTCCAAGCCCTGGTAGATGGTTTCAGAAAAGATGCTGAGGATGCGCTGCGCCATTATTTCCTTAAACTCATCGTACCAGCCAGCCGCTTCGATTTTCTTGGCAAGGTCATAATCGAAAAGACAACTGATCATCAAGCCGGTTTGTCCTTCGGGTGCCAGGGAAGGATCCCGCAGCGCGGGGATAGAGACTTCGTAGGTATTGAAGCGGCAAAAATCAGCTAGCCAATCCAAAATCTCATCCTTGGAGTGGCTGTCAAAATCCTCGATCAGATGGCTCCGCGCCGCCCGCATCGTCTCTCCCAAACCTTCTCTTGATGGGGCGTAGAACATGTGGGCGCCGCCCCTGGCTTGGAAGTAGGCAGGTGGACGATCCACGCCCACAAACAAAATGAAGCTGGATTCGGCCCCTTTGGAAGAGAGCATCCTCTGAGTCTCGGATTCGATTTGATGCGTCACTTTTGCATCCAACCCCGCGAGATTAAGGCTCCGATATAGGGTCTTCAAATCCGCGGCCCAGATCAGATGATCATAGTCGTAGCTATGGCCTGCCGCGTCGGTGACCTTCGATTCCGCTGGCGTGACGTCTACGATGCGGCGATTCAGCGCTATCTCTCCTCCGCCTCGCAAGATACTCTCTTTTAGAAGCCGAGGCAAAGCGCCGGTTCCTTCTTGAGGATAGAAATAATCGAGATAGACATAGAAATACCCCAACGCGAAGTAGGTGGGGGTTTCCCGGAAAAAGAACTGGGTCAATATATCGATTAACGACTGATTGTCCGTCAAACGCGCCAGAAATGCCTCCATGGGCATACTGAACTGTGTTTGCTTTCTCAGAACATAGAGGAGCTTGATGGACCAAGGAATCAATTTCTTAAAGATAAACGCCTTGTTACTCGCGAGATCTGTAAAATTAGGATTGTCAAATTGATATAAAATCGCTGTGTATTTGGATAGCTTGCGAACGATCGCTATGATCTTTTCTATATCGTCACGATGGGCGGGATACAAATCGATCAGCATACGTTGGTAGGCCGCCAGATCCTCCATTGAATCGACAAGAAGCAGTTGATCTTCAACGCCAATTGAGATTTTATTCTCCAAAAACTCCCCACGAATCCCCAAATCCTTGAGGATGGGCTTGACCATCCCGGAGTTCACAAACGCCCTCGGCCCGGTATCAAAGGAAAAGCCGTCATACTCAAATGTATGGACTAATCCCCCGACTCTATCGTTCTTATCTAAGAGCAGCACCGGGTAATGTGCCTTGACCAAATAGGCCGCTGCGGTTAATCCCGCCATACCCGCGCCCACGATAACAATTTTTTTGTTCTTGGTTGTCATTTTAATCCACTTAACTCCAAACTTAATGCCCACAACTCTTCCGCCGCGTCCTTGTCCAACGCCGGCGGGGCAGGTTCTTCTTCCGTTGTAAGATTAAAGAACTTGCCGGACGTGTTATCCAAAGCATCAGAAACCCCCAAATAATAGAGCGCTTCCGCGGCAAACTCTGGCGGCTTGGCCGTTCTATCGATCAAGATCCTCTTGAAGAGCTTATAAATCGGGCCGTTATTTTGCCCACTATTCGTCTTCACGTTGCCCGGATGCATCGCATTCACCGTGACGCCGGTTCCCGCAAAATACTCGCTGAGTTTGATTATGGAAAGCAATTGCGCCATTTTCGCCGCGCCATAACTTTTCAATCCCGAATAACGATGGTGATCCCACGCGAGATCATCCAAATTTAAGCCCCAGACAGCAAATCTATGGGCCTCAGAATTGACAAATAGGATGCGCCCGGCGCGCTGATTTAGGAATTTTTCTCGCAGGTAGTAATTCAAAATAAACGTACTGAGATAATTGACCTGAAACACCATCTCCAGGCCATCATCGGTGAAAGTTTTGCGGGTGACAAACACGCCGGCGTTATGAATCAGCACATCGATAGGTCTCTCTAAGACAGACAATTTCTTGGCAGCCTGATGCACGTCCGCTAACTTGGCAAAGTCCGCCATCCAATAGGCGCATGCTACATCATACTGACTTTGTAGCGTCTCACACAACCGCTGTGATTTAGCTTCATTCCGGTTGATGCTGAGAATATCCGCCCCTTGAGAAGCATATTTCTGCGCCGTGGCGTAGCCAATGCCCGAAGTGGCCCCCGTAATGACCACCAACCGGTCGTTAAAATCACGCGGGCATATTTCAGGGGATCGTTTTAGATTGCGCAACATCGCAAAGATGTTCGACCACTCATATTCTTTTCGATATTTTCTCAAGTTCTCTCCCGGCATGATGTCGACGCCGTCACACTCCCAGCGCGTTGAAGATGCGCTGATAGCTCCGCACGGCGCGATCCCACGAGAATTGGCGCAGCATCTCCGCGCCGGCGGCGATCATCTCCGCATAGGCGCGCCGATCTTCCATATAAAGGTCGGTCGCGTCCTGGAAGGCCCACGCCGCCTCGCACACCAGCGCGTCGAAGAGCGGAACACCCGCGCGCTCGGCCACGCGGTCGCCGGGATCGTACTCGCAGGCGACGATGTGCTCCCACCCAGCGAGGATGTCCTCCCAGACGAGGTCCGGCTCGCGGAAGAGGAAGCCCGTGGGCGCGGCGCCCCGCGCGTGGTAGCGATCGGCGATGCGGCGCACGGTCCGGCCCATCACGCCGCTGGGATAGGGCGCGACCTGCTGCACCAGCCCGCCGGTCGCGCGCGCGACGACGGGCGTCCCCTTGGCGTAGCCCTCCGTCGCCGCGCCGAACGGCTCGTAGAGCGAGGCCATCACCAAGTAGGTGCTGCCGCGCATCAACTCGAGGAAACCGCGCGCCATCCTAAAGGGGAAGACCTTCACATCGCCCGCGCGCTCCTCGGCCAGCGCCTGGAGGAAGCCCAGGCCCGCCAAACCCTCGTCGCCGGGGATGGGCGTGAAGATGAACTTGGCGCGCCCCGGCGGCAACTGGCGAATCGCCGCCGCGACGACATCGTAGCCCTTCTGGCGCGGATCGTCCCGCCCGAAGCAGAGGAAGAACGGGCCGTCAAAGCTCTCCAGATCCGCCAGCGCGCCCCACGCGGCCTCCGGCTGATAGGCGTGCAACACTTCGATCAGCTCCTCGCGGCGGCGGGCCTTTTCCTCTATAATGGGCGCGACCTCGCCCCGTTGGGCCGCCGCGATGGCCTCGCCGGGGAAGTCCAGCGGGCTGAAGAGGCCATTATCAATGCCGACGACGCCACGCTCCTGGAGCAGCGCTTGCAGATGCGGGGCGTAGACGCGCGTGTGCAGTGGATCGCCTGTCAGTTCGGCGGCGAAGTTCTCGGAGACGGTGCAGAGCGGCCCATCGGTGAAGGGGATCATCTTGGTGAGGACGGTCGGCCCCTCGACGGTGCGCCAGAAGATCTGCGCCAGCTCCTCATCGGATAAGGGATGATCGTAGGGGTTGTGCATCGTCAACGTGCAGACAGCGGAGGCAATCCCCGGCTCCTTCTTGATCGTGAGCGCGGCCGAGGCGGTCTGCCAATCCTGCAAGCAGACAAAGAGATCGGACGTGTGGCCCAGCGCCACCAAGGCCTTGGAGACCGCCGCGCAGAAGAAGAGCGCATCCTGCAACAGTCGCTCAGGATGCGCCGGGTTAAGATAGGGGTTGCAGGGCGCTGCGGCGGAGGGCGGATTGCTGCCGTCGCAGGGCGCGTTGAAGAATGCTTCTGTATCGAGCAGGTAGGTGGTGAATCCGTCGGCGGCGACGTGGCGCAGGAGGTCAACCTCGTGCTCCACTTTGTCAAAGCGGACGCTGTACGATTTTCCCGTCGGTTCGATCTCGTCCGCGTTTTTATGATAGCGGGCGATCTGCTCAAAGTAGGGCGCGATGGTGAAACAGGCGCCCGCCCCTTCTAATTCCAAGGCCGCCATACGACGCGGCAAGCGCCGCATCACGGCGGCCAGGCCGCCCAAGGGCGCGAACTCACTTTCGAAAGTCACAAATACAACCGTGCGCTGCTCATTGTGAGGTTTTGCAGTTTGTATCAGGGCCATAGCATGCCATCCTTTCACTGAATTTGGTTGCGTGCTACACAACGCGATTGGGGGGGAACTATCAAGATAGAGTATAGTGAGGATCAATGGGATGTCAAAAATTTCGCGCCTCACCCTTGCGAAGGTTGCGGATCGCTCCGCTTAGGTAGTTCCAGGATTTAAAACCTCCCAAACCTGGGCCTCTTTCCTCACAGAACCACTTGTTTTTGGGAGGTTTATTTTCTTGGAACGGCCTTATCACAAACATCGAGTAAGCAAAAAGCGCCCTT
>JBKHCQ010000309.1:0-4539 GCA_046541755.1 Anaerolineales bacterium
AAACCTTGCGAAGGTTGCGGAATTGTCATCCCTGCGATACTGCTCTCGATGTTCCGTGATGCCTGTAACTCAAAATCCCTCTCGCAACCTTCGCAAGGGTGAGCCAAGACCCCTCACACCAACTTCACAATCCCCTCATCCGTTCGGGGCAGGACGTGGCCGTTCTCGCAGGCCAGTCCCGCCCCTTCTTTTTGGGGATGCACCTCCGCGCCGCAGTGGGGGCAGCGCAGAATCTCGGCTAAGCGGCGCAAGCTCGGCGGGCCGTCGGGAACGCCGGGCTTCACCGCCCAGATGAGGTCGTAATCCGCTTGCCATGGCTGCGGGCGGATCATCTCCAAAGGGAGCGCGCGCAACTTCTCCACGAACGCCTCCGTGCTCGAGGTGCGGCCCGGCAGCCAGCGCGCGTTCGCCCCGATGCGATTGGTGATCAGAAAGACGCCGCCCGGTCGCAGGACGCGCGCCATCTCCTGGAGCACGCGCTCCTGATTGGGCATAAATTCCAGCGCCTCCAAGCACGCCACCGCGTCGAAGGTCGCATCCTCAAAGGGTAGCTCCCCCGCGCCGTGCCAGAGGTAGGTGACGCGGTCGCGCCACGCGGCGGTGGTTTCGACCGCCTGCTTCAGCATCCGAAGCGAGAGATCCACGCCGATCAGCCGCCCCCGAAAGCTTGACTGGGCAAAGAGTGTGCGCGGCAGCCGTCCCGTCCCGGTGGCCACATCCAACACCAGCGGATCGTTGACCAGCGCCAGCGCGCGGCTCAACGGCAGCCCCAGGAACCACTGCTCGTACCCCGGATCGAAGGACTTGACGCGATCATAGATGCGTGCCGAGGCGTCATACAGCCAGATCACGGCGCGGCGGCCCAGATAGGCGCCCTCGGCCAGGATCAGTTGCCAGTAGAGGATCGCGCCCAAGAGCAGGACGCCGCCGATCACCAGGAGCCAGGTCATCTCAGAGAGGTCTGCGAGGCTTCACAGAACGCTGGCGATGAGGATCAACATCGCTAAGAACCAGGGGAGCAGCGCGCGCCGGTACGTTTTCGCGTCGGGGTGATGTAAGAGCAGGAAGAGGCCGGGCAACGCCAAGAGGAGCACGATCCCGGCGGCGAAGGCGTGGCCGCGCCAGAGCAGGAACCCGCCCGCCAGCGCCGGCCCCACGGCGGCCCATCTGCTCGGCAGCAGGATGAGCGCGGTCATGGCCATCAGCACAAGGGCGGAAAGCGCGGGGAACATCAGCGCTTCGGCGCTCGCCGCGCCCTCGACGCCAACGGCGCTCAAGTTCAAGCTCAAAGAAGCGCCCAGGAGCCATGGGAAGCCGACCCACGCGCCCGCCGCCCAGACCGTCCCCACCTCGCCGCGCCCCTCGTGCCACAACACCGCGATCTCCGTCCAGGCCAGCATCAGCAGCGTGAGGAGGAGCGCCGTCCGCCCCAAGAACCACGCGATTAAGCCGCTGACCAACATCGCGCGCGCGGCCATCCACAGCGCCGGCGCGACCTGCGCGCGCCCGACCTCGCGCCACCACGCGCGGGCCTGCGCCAGCGCCCGGTGGAGCTTGGCTCCCGGCGTTCCCGGCTGGAGATAGGGCCAGCGCGGCAGCGGCGCGGCCTGCTCCCACGTGCGCCACGCGCTCAGCGGGATGCGCCACGGGGTCTCGGTGAGCGCGCGCCACCAGGGCATCCATCCGCCCAAGATGAGCGCCAAGGCCGCGACCAAGGTCATTTTGGAGCTTGCTCCGGCCCACGCTTCCGCCGCCGTGAAGGCCCACGCGCCGCCGATGAGCGCCACGAGCGGCGCCCACTCCCAGGCGTCGATCCGCAGGGGCGGCCACATCGAAGTGCGGGGGTGATCTTTGGGGCGTAGATTCTCTGATGTCGTCATTTGGACTCCTCTGGTGCGGTGTACGGTTCCACGTGGATGTAGGCCCGCTCCACGTCGGGCAGGTCTTCCAATCGTCCTCGCACCTCTTCGGCGATGCGGTGCGCCTCGAAGAGCGTGAGGTTGCCATCGACGTTGATGTGTAAATCGGCCACTAGTTGCGGGCCGGCGTACTCCGTGAGCACCTGATGTACGCGCCGGACGCCCGGTATCCCCGACGCAATCTCGACCATTTGATCGCGCAGCTCCGGCGGCGCGCCCGCACCCGTGAGATAGGCCAGATTCTCCTGCCAGGCCTCGAAGGCGGCGCGGAAGATCCACAAGGCGACCAAGATGCCCGCCACAGCATCGACCACCGGATGAATGTAGGCCGATCCCAGCGCGCCGAACAGGGCCGTGCCGGAGGCCAACATATCCGCGATGTTGTCCTTGGCCGTGGCGTTCAACGTGGGGCTGTTGACCTTCTGCGCGATGTTGCGAATGCCGATGAACATCCCCCATTTGATCGCGGCGCTGGTCAACAGCACGATCATCGGGAGGCCCGGCTGGACGGCCGGCCCGCCGCTGATGAGCCGTGCGATGGAGGCGCGCCCCGCCTCGTAGCCCGCGAAGGTCATCGCGGCGGCGACCATCAGGCCGGAGAGTGGCTCGAAGCGCTGGTGTCCCTGGGGATGCGAGAGATCCGGCGGCTGCTGGGCGATCCAGAGGCCGACCATCATCAGCAGGGAGTAGACGACATCGGAGGCCGAGTTGGCCGCGTCCGCGTAGAGCGCGACGCTGCCGGAAAGGTAGGCGACGACGCCCTTGCCGGCGGCTAACACGAGATTGCCCGCGACGGTGATCAGCGCCGCCCGGCGGAAATATCGCCGCCGAATGGGATTTTCTTCGTGGTCACGAACCCATTGCATGGTTAAATATTGCTCCTCATAATTACCCTTGCGAAGGGTATGGAAGGGCTGCTCTTTAGATGTTATCTCTGGTGGATTAAGAGTCTTCTGGCTTGAAACTCTTCCTGGAACCTTCGCAAGGGTTCTTTTCTTCGCGATAAAAAGCCTCAGCGAAGCGCTTATCTCGCTGAGGCGATGGGATGTTAGTTGTGGATTACCTCATCCGTCTTCATCCTTCATCCTTCATCGTTGGCGGGTGTGAGAAAGTTATAGATGTGGCCCTCGCGTTGCCACGTCGCGCCGCACGCGCACGCGAAGCTCGCAGCCGGCGGCGTGCCCAAGGCTGCGCCGCACGTCGGGCAGCGGAAGAAGGCGCCCTCCGGGACCTCGGCGCGCGTCGTCTGCGCGCGGGATCGCACGAAGACGCTGGGGCTGATCTGCCAGAGCTTTCCCGTGGGCTGCGCCAGCGCGTCCAGGCGCACCAGCAAAGATGTAGGGAGGAGGCGTTTCAGCGGCGCCCAGCGATAATGCGATGCGGTGCGGATCGCCTCGCGCTGCAAGCCGAGGGCCTCCAACTGCGCCCAAATCCAGCGGGGATGGAAGTCGTAGTTTAACTCGACGAACTCGACGGGATCGAGATCGAAGGGCGACCAGCTTTGGCGGCGCGCGAGATAGCGGAGGATGGCTTTGAGGTTGCGCTTGTTGGCAAATTCTAAGATGAAGACGCCGCGCGGCCCCAAAATCTCCGCGATGCCGCGCAGCACGGCCGCTGCATCCGCCGCGTGATGTAACGTGCGAATCATCGTCACCGTATCGAAGAGGCTGGCGACGAAGGGCAAGCGATAGAAATCGCCCTGGACGAAGATGTAGTTGGGGCGCCCACCCGGCCCGGCGTCGCCCAGGCGCTCGACCGCCTGCGTCAACTGCGTGCGCGCGTAATCGAAGATGACGACGGTATCGTAGCCCGCGTAGAGATCGGCCAGCCGCCCAAACCCCGCGCCGATTTCGATAAGGGTGTGTCCGGTGGGCGGCAGGAGCGCGCGCATCGCCACGCGCTCGACGGCGTCCTCGTAGGAGCGCTCGCTCGTCCAGAACTCCGTGCTGTACCGCGAACCCTCGTAACTACAGATCGGGCGGTCGCTCATTGAGGCAGCAATCTCTCCTGGGGATAATTGGGCAGCAGATCCAACAACTCATTCACGGGCGCGAAGACGCCGCGCAATTGCTCGATGGCGGGGCCCATCCCGGCCTCATCCAATTGAATCTCGACGGGGACATCCATTTCGACGGGGATCGTCGTTTCGACCGGCACCATCAGGCTCAACGAGACGGGCAATTGCATCCCCTCCGGCAGGCTCAGGCTGACGGTCCCGTTGATCGAGCCGCCGCCGCCGGGCAGGAAGAAGGTCGCGTTGGCCTGGAGGGGCACCGCCTCGGTGAGCACGACGTTGGTGTCTTGCTCCAGCGGCAGATCGAATCGAATATCCAGCGGCTGTTGGAGATCGACATTGGTCTCGATTTTCGTATCGCCCAAGGCGGCGAAAGCGTTGTCCAGGTCGCCCAACAGCGGATCCACAAATCCATTGACGATGACCAGTGTGGGTAAGGGCGAGATAAGGAGGACTAAGACCAAAATTACATTGACAATAAACGAGAAGATGATGGCGAAATTCTTAAACGCTTCGCCAAAGCTGCGCTTCTTCTTCTCCTCCTTCTTCTCCTCCTCCTCCTCCGGTGGGGATTCCGGCTCTTGATACATTGACGGTTCTTCCGCT